>CAYSGV010000028.1:0-15026 GCA_964430685.1 uncultured Gammaproteobacteria bacterium | reverse complement strand
ACAACAATAATTAGTGCTGTGCGTTTTAGTGCGGCGCGACGTGCTTCTGCTGCTGCAACAGTATCCCAATAATTAAATAACATGTGAATTCGACTGCGCAATTGTTGGCTATCATAGCTTTCAGTGATAAGGCATGCAGTCAATTGATTAAGGTCTTCGCGGTTAATATGTTGACCAATATATTTGATGAGTTGCGGCGTAGGATTAGCTGTATCAACAAAATAACGAAATAGTTTCAGTTTTCGCGGTTGGTTCCACTGCACAGCAATATGTAGTGGCTCATTAACTAGATGCGGAATCCTTTTAAAATGTTGCAAAGAAATTGCCAAATTATCTTGATCCACACCACCAGTGCACCCAATTCTTCTGAGATATGACAACAAAAAATTATAGTCGCTAAAATTATTAAGTGCATAGAGGTGGTTAAGTAATTGCACAACATCTTTTATATTGCTATTAGAATATGCTGCAATTATTTTTTTGGCGCGCATATAATGATCTTCCGCATTATCCCCACTACTTTTTTCAAGAATTATTTGCTGCAACAAATTATGATAATCTTCCGGTCGCGAATATCGGTTACGGTGCGTTTGCAGGTAAAATTGATGCTCTAAATGTTCAACATCTAACTGATAACTTTTAAAAATTGTGCCTGGTTCCGTGCTATTGTAATAAGGAACCAGATTCTTTGCTAAGCAACGCCAAACGTTACCCGCTACGGTAAAAATTAATGTTCCTTCTTCTAACTCATATTGTAAAACGGTTGGTTGTATTTTTTCTCTTGCGGTAGCATCATAGTTTATTGCTGGCGGGGCAAGTAACTGTATTTTTCGTTTTCTTGGGTTCCAAGCAAAAACACCACAATTTCCTTGGCGGCAAATAACAGCCTGATAACCACCCATTTTTTTGTAAAATGATTTAACTAATGCAAAATTGAGCAATGGATCTACATGCGAAGCACAGCCAGATAACATACGTGCTGAGGATAAAGCCAATTTATACATCTCTGGGAAATTATCCATTAACTGTTGCAGCGATTGGTTGTTATTTATATAGGTTGACAATAATGTCACAAACAATTTATTTTTTTCGCGCACCTGTTCTAAGGTATCAATCGTTTGAACCGTTTGCAGATTTGAATTATTACGCGAAGCCGTCATTATCGTCGTAGAAGCATCGACATAGCTGACATTAATATTTACTTGCGCCACTTTATAGGCTTGATAGTCAAATTCAGTTGCACCCCCAGGCAATGTTGCTGCTTCGGTTAGCGTTGGTGCTGCTGCTGCACCACTTAATGCAGAGAACCAATCCTCCTCTAAATCTGGAACTTGCAACTGCTTGCAGATTTCTTTACTCAGCAGGAGATATTTTTGAAAAATGTGTTCTGCATCTAATTTTGCCTGCTTAGCAAGCATATAGAGCTTCTTCGCATATATGCTGTTGTCTGTTTGCTCTAATAATTCAAGATTTAATTGTTCATCTTTAGCTGAAACATATTGGTTGCATGCTTCAATGACATCGCCCAATACAATAGCCAATTTTTCATTGGACGTGTGACGTTCAGCATTTTCAACATGGCGGTCGACCCATTGACTAAACTGAAGTCCATATTCATTTATTTTTTTTACAATTCGTCTACAGGTTTTCTCAAGTTCAGCGGAACCATCATTGGCAAAAAACTGCGCTAATTGGTTTAACGAAGCTTCAAGTTGTCTTAAAGCTTGTGGATCGGACAGGTTGAAGTGATTAGGTTGAAAATGGGCATATTGCTCAATGATGAATTTGTCTTTGGCTAGGTTAAATATGCGTCTGAATAACTTTGCCACAAAGGTTTTTTCTTTTGCTTTTTCAGTACCCAATGCAAAGGCATAAGTAATAATTTCCCTAGCAGCAGTAGTAACATCTGTCTTGCCAAAAATATAAGCCAAACATTTAGTGTGTACTGTGTGCGCCGAAATCGATGGGCCAAATAATCCCACAACGCCTCCTATCCATTTATCATTTATTAGGTACTATCCCTAATACGGCAGTGGCATCACGATTTCTAAAGTGATCCCCCGCCAAATTTAGGATTATAAGTTATTTTCGGCTAAATTATGTTAAAATAGTCGCTTTTTATTAATAAGATGATGAACCATGAACGATTACACTGCCAGTAGCTTAGAAGTACTACGGGGACTTGAGCCTGTTAAACTTAGGCCCACTCTGTTTACACATATTGAAAATCCTAACCACATTGCTCAAGAAGTCTTTGATAACGCAGCCGATGAGGCATTGGAAGGCCATGCGACACAAATTGACGCTGTCCTTTATCCGGATGGCTCACTATCCGTTAGCGATAATGGCCGTGGCATGCCAATTGATATACATCCGGAAGAAAAAATTCCCGGCGTTGAACTGATTCTTACGCGCTTGCATGCAGGTGGTAAATTTTCGCGTAAAAATTATAAATACTCTGGCGGCTTACATGGCGTAGGCGTCTCGGTGGTCAATGCATTGTCCGATCGACTTGAAGTAACCATCAAGCGAGAGGGCAAAATTGTCCAAATGAATTTTGAACATGGCGATAAAGTGAGTCCATTAACCCAAATTGGCACGACTACAAAGCGCGATACGGGTACATTGGTACGATTTTGGCCAGAAGCAAAATATTTTGATAGTCCCGCTTTTGTGGTTGAGCATTTAAAACAACTGTTACGTGCCAAAGCCGTACTCTGTCCCGGTCTCAAGGTCACATTCCATATCGTTGCCACTGACGAACGTCATACTTGGTATTATGAAAACGGTTTAGCAGATTATCTAGTTAGCTGTTTAACCGGGGCAACTCTATTGCCACCAGAACCCTTTATTGGCGACTATGAAGGTGAAACAGAAGCGTGTAGCTGGGCAGTACTGTGGGTACCCGAATCAGGTGATACCATCAATGAAAGTCATGTCAACTTAGTCCCTACAACGCAAGGCGGCACGCATGTGAATGGATTGCGTTTAGGTTTACTCGAGGCATTGCGTGAATTTTGTGACTTACATAATCTGATGCCACGCGGTGTTAAACTCATTGCCGATGATATTTGGTTACAATGTAATTTTATTCTATCAGTTAAATTGGCGGAACCACAATTTTCTGGGCAAACAAAAGATCGTTTGGTCTCACGACAATGCGCTACATTTGTCAGTGGTGTGGTACGTGATGCATTGAGTCTATGGCTAAATCAAAATGTAGAAATAAGCAAAAAAATCGCTGAGTTAATCATTCAGAACGCACAGATCCGTTTACGCTCGCTTAAAACAGCGGTAGCAAAACGACCCACAACTGGCCCTGCATTACCTGGTAAATTAAAAGATTGTATTAGCGATGATGTGAAACGCCGAGAATTATTTTTGGTCGAGGGTGATTCAGCAGGCGGTTCAGCAAAACAAGCACGGGATCGTGATATTCAGGCCGTCATGCCCTTACGCGGAAAAATCTTAAATACCTGGGAAGTTGATGCCAAAGAAATATTAAGTTCGCAAGAAATTCATGATATCGCTGTGGCCATCGGTGTTGAACCTGATTCAACGGATTTATCTGGACTACGTTATAACAAGATTTGCATCTTAGCGGATGCGGATTCAGACGGCGCACATATCGCCACTTTAATTTGTGCACTATTTTTAAAACATTTTCGAATCTTGGTTAGTAAAGGACACATCTATGTGGCCATGCCACCACTGTATCGCATCGATGTTGGACAAGAAACCTATTACGCATTGGATAACGATGAGAAACAAGGGATCCTCGATCGCATTGCTGCCGAACAGAAAAAAGGTAAAGTACAAATCGTTCGTTTCAAAGGATTAGGTGAAATGAATCCCTTGCAATTACGCGAAACCACTATGGCCGCAGAAACACGGCGGTTATTACAACTTACTTTGCCCGATGCAAACACCGACACAGAGCCTCGAACACCGGATGAATTATTGGATATGCTGCTTGCTAAAAAACGCGCAAGTGATCGACGTAAATGGTTAGAAGAAAAAGGCGATCTCGCCGCGGTTTAATTCATGCATAATAAAACAAATATTATTTTTGGTATTCATACAACGCTTGAGTTCATTAAAACACAACCCATGTTGGTGAAAACGTTGTTTATTGCTTTAAATCTTCGGGAAAAACGCTTACAAGAAATTCAAAATTTAGCAAAACAATTTAGCATTCCGACACAATTTGCACACCGTGAAAAATTAGACACACTTGCCGGCTCGAGTCATCATCAGGGTATCGTTGCGGTATGTCAGTGGCCACAAGTAGCCAAAGATTTAAAAACTATTTTTAAAACGCTACCTTCGCCATGGTTATTTTTAGTGCTCGATGGCGTACAGGACCCACATAATTTAGGTGCTTGTTTGCGCACTGCGAATGCTGCTGAAGTCACCGCAGTAATTGCGCCAAAAGATCGCGCTGCTCCCTTAAATGCAACTGCGCGTAAAGTGGCCTGTGGTGGTGCAGAACATACCCCATTTTTAGCAGTTAATAATCTGGCACAAACATTAGTTGAACTTAAAGAAGCAGGGGTTTGGATTGTGGGTACCGCCGATGAAGAAAATCAGTCGCTTTACAATCTTGACCTCACGGGTTCAATTGCATTAGTGATGGGTAGTGAAGAAAAAGGGTTACGCCAATTAACCCGCAAACACTGCGATTATTTGGCGCAAATTCCACATGGTGGGCAAGTGAGCAGTTTAAATGTATCCGTGGCAACGGGTATTTGTTTGTTTGAAATCTTACGCCAAAGACGGACATGCTCATGATGATATGGGGAAAAATTCTTGGCGCCTTTTTTGGGCTATTGCTAGCAGGTCCACTGGGTGCATTATTAGGACTTTTTATTGGTCATTTCTTCGACAAAGAATTAAAATTCAACTTCCATCAAATGGGTCGTGATCAGTCAGGTCGAAAGGCACATGCGCAACATGTTTTCTTTGAATCAACGTTTACAGTGATGGGACATATCGCTAAAGCCGACGGACGTATTTCAGAACGCGAAATAAAAGTCGCCGAATCGATTATGCAACATATGCAATTGAGCAATGAGCGGCGCAAATTAGCAATTGAGCTTTTTAATCAAGGCAAAGAAGCAAATTTTGATTTGTCTGCAGCAATCATGAAATTGCGTGAAGCCTGTGCATCGGAACCATTATTACTACGACTATTTTTCGAAATTCAAGTGCAAGCTGCAACGGCTGACGGTTCCATTCAATCCGCGCAACAACGTTTGCTGGAAAATATTGCATCAAGTCTCGGCATTATGTGGGTTGATGTTAATTTCTTTGAACAATTTTATAGCCAACAACAACGTCAATCTTATCAACACCAAAGTCATACGGCTTATCAACCACGATCCAGTTTAGCAGACGCTTATACTGTATTAGGAGTTTCTGCAAACAGTAGCAACGAAGAAATTAAAAAGACATATCGTCGTCTAATGAAAGAAAACCATCCTGATAAACTCATTGCCAAGGGCTTACCGAAAGAGATGATTAAATTAGCTACTGAGAAAACACAACGGATACAAATCGCTTACGAGCAAATTCGTAAAGCCCGCGGAATTAAGTAGTCTCGCCAACAATCAGCAGTTATTTTAAACATTAGAATAACTTAAAACCCAATGTAATTTTCCCTTGCATGAGCGGAGAATTCACTATTTTTGTAACTGCATCGTCAAATGCTTGTTTGCCAACTTTAGCTATATGATCCATTTTAAGCCCAATGCCTTGCGCAGCGGCATTCATGTTATTGGCAAAAAATGCAAATTGTCCATTCGCTATGCTGAGATTATGACTGACTAATCGAATACTATTATCTGTTTGGTCACGCATGGTTTGCAAAAACTGCATCGCCGCTTTGCTATCCGTATCAATGGTATCCTCTAAAAAATCGGTGAACTGTTTAATTCTCAATGCGATTTCTTTGATAGCATCTTTTATTTCACCGAAATCATGTTTCACTTGACCCAAATAATTTTGGCCTTGCTGTGCAATGATATAGATCATCATAAATATGATTAATAATCCAAATGCTTTTTGTAGATTGAGTTCCTGTACGGTGAAACTACACAATGCGAGTCCTAAAAAACCGATGCTGACTGCGATAGCGCCATCAGGTTTATACTGCATTATTCCTTTTCGTTGATTCGCGCTTAGCAATATTTTTTCTACCAGTGAAGAACCAGCAGTAAATCGAGAGATGAATGTTGACGGTAGTTGTGTTTGATGCCCTATTAAATAGCGTATACAGTAATCATAAACGTCTGTTGGCGCTGACGGCGCCTGATTAACAAGCGCTTCACGTAATAGTGTTTCTGTATGTACTAAATCAGTCGTAATTTTTATTAGCTTTCTTATTTTTGTTTCTGTATCAGCTATGTCTTTCGCAGCTTGTGTTGCCCTTCCTTGCATCGCCCCCGCATGTGTATTTTCAGTATTTTGTGCATGATGTAAGTTGCCCAAGGCTGTTGCGACACTGCTATTATGGGTATTGTGTGCCGCCACAGAATGAGTATAAACTACATTGGCAACATTATATTGGAACACTTTTGACCATAGCTGATCAGCCTCTTCCTGCGCTTCTTTTCTTATCGGCTCTAAAATTACTTTTGCAAAATGTCCTTGAACTGGATGGTTTTCATGTATAAATGCAATTGTATATACTGGATGACCTAAATACTTCTGTCGCGCTTTCGTTAAACAATCATTTGATAATTGTTCATATGAAATTCCTTGTGGCACATCTGTAGGCCAAATGGGTGCCGGTGGAATGATGGGTACAGGTTTTGATGCTAAAGTTTGATAAGCAACCTGTGCGGCTTGAGTCTGACCTTTATAAGTAGCTGCATCTTTTGCATCCTGCGCAGCTTGTTGACTACTTTTTAATTTTAACGCATCTAAATCTTTTTTTGCTGTATTAATTTCAGTAACTTCTTCATCCACTAATTTTTTAAGTTCAGCTAGATCATCTATAGCTTTATTACGAATTTCTTGTTTCAAAAATACATTCATGCTAGCACTCCTTCTGTTAACTATTTTATTTAACATTTCTTATACTTAACCGCTAATATTAATGTTGCCTGATTTGTAAAAAATTATAATCCGTATAAATACTGAGAATGTTGAAGCGTAAAAGGTGTTGCAGATAAATATGCTTGCAACCCATGCCAGGTAGTCTATCCTTTATTTTTATTCCAAGGATGGAGAATGATATGCAACGTATTGAAAAAATTGTGAAAATCACCATTAGTAGTTTCCTAGCAGTAGCAGCTGTGAGTTCAGCGCTGCAACCCACCACAACCTTCGCCGCAACCGCTAATGAAAAATGTTATGGCATTGTCAAAAAAGGCATGAATGATTGCGCAACGGCTACACAATCTTGCGCCGGTTCAGCCACCAAAGACCGACAACCAGATGCATTTATATTTGTGCCTAAAGGACTGTGTCAAAAAATTGTCGGTGGCAATTTATCTCCGCTCTCATCTGATACACATAAATAAAGACTTATGATTGGCTTAATGAATTAGATCGTAAATGGAGTTAGCGATGAAAAAATTACTTTGTGCACTGAGCTGTTTATCTTTTGCTTTTGCTACAGTACCCGCGCAAGCAGATGATGTTTATAAATTTGATCCCAATCATAGTTATGTACTCTGGCATATTAATCACTTTGGATTTTCAAATCCATCTGGAAAATGGTTTGCCAATGGTACGATTTCGCTTAATGCACAAAAACCAATGGATGATAAAGTCACTGTGGATATTAAGGTTGCTAATGTGATCACCGGAATTCCTGAATTGGATAAGCATTTGCAAGGCCCATTATTTTTTGATACGGCAAAATTCTCTAACGCTACTTTTGTCAGTGATCACATTGTTCATACTGGATTTAATACATCAATCGTAAAAGGCAATCTAACCGTCCATGGCGTCACGAAGCCAATTACTTTATTCGTGAGAGAAAATAAAATGGGCATTAATCCTATCTCAAATTTACAAACCGTTGGTTACACAGCCCATACCGTTTTAAAACGTTCAGATTTTGGCATTAATACCTTATTGCCCGATCTCAGTGATAAAGTCACTATTGATATCGAAGTTGAAGCAAATAAAGCGCTTGCTAAGAAACCCAGTTAGGAGTGATATTGGTGCAAATTAAAAATAGCGAAAATCGTTATGGTAGTATTGCTATCACCTTGCATTGGCTGATAGCTATCTTAATGATTGGTTTGCTGGGCCTCGGTTTATACATGACCAGTTTACCTTTTGGTTTGCAACAATTGCAATTATATGGTTGGCATAAAGAATATGGCATATTGGTCCTCATGCTGGCGGTTGTTCGTATCATTTGGCGTATGCGCAACATTACACCAACATTGCCAAGTTCAATGGCTAACTGGGAAAAATTTGCTGCGCATGGTATGCACTACATATTTTATGCATTTATGTTTGCTATGCCGATGACTGGTTGGATGATGTCTTCAGCTGCAGGTCTGCCGGTATCATTTTTCGGATTATTTATTTTACCCGATCTGGTTTCACAAAATGAAAACTTAAGAGTCATACTTGTTCAAATTCATGAATGGTTGGGCTATGGATTAATTGCCGCTATTTTAGGCCATACGGGCGCTGCATTATTACATCATTTTTATTACAAGGATAATATTTTAAGGAGAATGCTACCATGATTCGTTTAAATGTTATTGCTGCAATCCCTCTTTTATTACTATCATTCACAACGTTCGCTGCAAACCAAAGTTGGAAAATCAATCCTAACGGTAGTCAAATTAGTTTTGTTGGTACACAAAATAATGCCCCCGTTGCTGGGCAATTTAAACAATTTAGTGGTGATATAAATTTTTCACCTGCTCAATTAAAAAATAGCCAGGTTAGAATAGTTGTTGATATGAATTCGGTGACGACAGCCTATAGACTGATTGCTGATTCTTTAAAAACAGCAGATTGGTTTAATGTAAAATTATTCCCGCAGGCGATTTTTCAAAGCAATCATTTTTCGCAAATCAACAATAATACTTTCCAAGCTGATGGAACATTAACCATTCGCGATAAAACAGAACCCGCTTCATTCAAATTCACTTGGCAAGAGTTGTCTTCGCAAGCGGCTAAAGTTCAAGGATCGACAACCATCAATCGAACAACATTTGGTGTTGGTCAAGGTGAATGGGCAAACACAAGCGCCATCAAAAATGCGGTACAAGTTAATTTTATTCTAAACTTGAATAAGAAATAAGGGCGTTTTAAACAAAATGCTTATTTTGATTTACTCTTTTTCTTTTGCGGCGGCCGCTCTGGACGTTGATAACCACGGAACATAAAACGCAAGCCAAATATCAATAACGAGCCACCTATAAAAACACCAAATACTAGTTGGCCTGCTGTGGAATTGGTAAGACCAGATGCTTGCAGCTGTTCTAAAACAGTAGGATGGACATAGAAATTGTTATAAAGAATTCTAAATCCCCATAAAATAGCAACAAAACCTAATATTCTAACTAATCCTGACACAGGCATAATCCCTATATATATAACTTGCTACAATTATAACCGATAGGATAATCTAAAATAAAGAGTTTAGCTCAATCGTTACGATTCGTAATGCGAAACCTTTTGATATAATTTGTTGCGCTAGGGGTAATTAGGGAGGAAATAGTTGTGATAAAAGGAAAAAAAATAAATTTACGTTTAGCCCGAGAAGATGATCTCGATTCGATGTATCAGCATATAAATGATTTATCTATTCGTGGTCCCTATTATCCAATGACGTTACTACCTGAAGCAGAATTTAAAAAAACATTCTACGAAAACGGCTTTTGGCACGATGAATTCAGCCGTATGCTGATTGTCGACCATAATGACAACATGCTAGGACAAATTTTTTATTTTAAAGCGGCGATTTATGTCGATGCACTTGAACTTGGATATCTACTTTTTAATGAGGCATACCATGGTGAAGGATATACAACAGAAGCATTACAATTATTCGTGGATTATTTATTTGCAAACAAAACCATGAACCGCTTACAGCTGCGCATTTCTCCTGAACATATTGCTTCCATAAAAGTTGCACTAAAAGCTGGTTTTCAATTTGATGGTACACGCAAACAAATAATGTTTTTGCATGGCAAACATATCGACCTAGATGAATATGCACTGACGCGACAAGAATATGAAAAACAACAAAGAGAGGGTTAGGCGGATAAATTTTCTCCCAGCGCAATCACATTTGTGGTGTCTTCGTTGCGCTGACTAAGCATAGCGTGTGTGCGGATTAGAGTTGTATATTGCACTACAGCATAAACTTACACTCATCAATCGAATGTAAGTTTATTTATGCTGCCTATTTTGCCTTCCAGATAATCTCGCTTAGGGTGTATGCTTTTGTACCACTGGTTCAGCTTGTGCTGAATTGGCAATAGCTCGTTCACCTTCAGCACTACCCTGTTGCAAATGACCAAGCAAACCAAAGCCAAATGGACTAGCAGCTGGCGTGCCAGCGGCGCTCATTTGTGCAGGGGATTGTGGTGATGCCGATCTTTCCAATATTGATGAACTAGTAAGCGCTTTGACTGGTGAAGGCGGAGGTGTGTTGCCCGTTCGTAATCTTAATTCTTCTAATTGTTTTTCTCTTTCTGCCCTTTTTCTTTTAGCCTCCGCTAATAGCGCTATTTTCTTAGCCGTTTCTTCGGCTTTCTTGCGCGCTGCTTCTTCAGCTTCTTTGATATCGGCTTGTGCAGCAGCTGGTTGCTGGGCAGGTTGAGCAGCAGGTGGTTGTGCAGTGGCTACGTTGCGAATTTCTTCAGCTTGCCCGGGTTTATCAACCATAGCTGCAGCTGGACTATTCGTCTTAGCAGGTGAACTTGGTGGTGTACCCACACGTGCTCTTTGTTCATGCAATCGCTTTTCCGTTTCTTCTCTTCTTTTTCTGGCTGCCTCCAGCTGAGCTCTCTTAGCTTGTTTCACTGCAGCTTCTTCGGCTTTCTTACGCGCTGCTTCATCAACTTCTTCTTTTTGTTTGCGTGCTTCATCTTGTATAGGAGCAACTGCTTCGGTGGGCTGCTCTTTCACATCTTGTTTTGCTGTTAACTTATCGCCGTTCCCTTCATTTCGTTGACGCTGTCTTTCTTGTCGCATGAGTTCATGGTCGCATGAGTTCATGCTTTTTTATTTCAGCTTGTGCTTGCGATCTGTCATTTCTAATTTGCGCTAGTTCGATTTCCGTTTGCTTCATGAGGGCAACTAGTTCATCTCGTTTCTTTTTTTCTTCGGCTTCTTGACGGGCTACTTCTTCCTCTCTTTGCTTCCGCCTCACTGCAAATATAGTGAATAGATCCTCTTCTTCTGATTGCAATGGTTCGTTAATTTGCTGTGCTGCAGCAGGAGGCGCTACTGGAACTACCTTAGTTACAGTAGTTTGCATAGGTATGGGGTCAAAACTGATTAAATCAGGCATTGTATTGTCAGTTGCTTGAAATTCTTGGGGTGATTGTGCCATAGGAATACGCCTCATTTACGTTAATAATAGATTGATTTAATTAGATAATTAAAAATATTAGCGTTAGATTTTACCCACGTCAATGATATTTTGAATGTGCACTATAGAATTCGTCTGATTCTCTAGATAATTTATAAGAAAATGTGCACGCGCCTGGTATGAATATGAAAATAAACAAAGAGGTTTAGGCGCGTAGGGTTCTTCGTAGCGCGGATAAAGCTTTGCTAAGTCCGCGCTACAAGAGTGAAACAGTTTATCCTTCGCCTTTACGGTGCAACTTCCACTTCTTTAGAAAGTATCGTTTTTGTTCCGCTCTGTGGCTCTAATACAGCCACGGTTAAACGCTGTGGGATTAAATATTTTTGTGCCACTGCTTGTACTTGTTCTGCAGTAACGGCATCAATATGGTGCAAAATTTCATCAGGTGTTTCATAAGGAAGATTAACCGCAGCAAAACGACCTAAATAACTGGCTTGGTTTTCTATTTCATCTTTTTCATAAGTATTCATCGCTCTGATTTCGATTTTAACCCGTTGCAACTCACTTGCAGAAACAAACTCTTTCTGCAAAATACTGATTTGATCCAATATGGCTTGTTTCAGCTCTGCAATAGTATGTCCTGGCGCTGGAACCGCTGTAATAAATAATAAACTTTCTAAGGCAGAATAAGGGTCATATTCGGCATCCACTGCTGTAGCAATATTCATTTTATGCACAATATTTTTAGTAAAACGCGCACTGCGACCGCCATCCATAATGCCGCTGAGTACATACAGTGCAAATGGCTCCCATTGTTGGGTGTCCGTGTTGAGTGTTGGAACATTATATCCCATGAGTAGCAACGGTACATGCGCCGGTGCCTTAACGATGATATCTCGCTCTTTCGTTGGGTTTTCTTTTTGTACAGGCGCTACCGCAGGTAGCGCACGTGCGGGAATTTTACCAAAATTGCGTTGTGCCAAATCAAAAACATCTTGATAATGTACATCGCCAACAACAACTAAAATAGCGTTATTTGGTGCATACCATTCTTGATACCACATGCGCAATTCGCTTGCCTGTAAATTATCTAAATCTTTATGCCAACCCACTACTGGGTTTCGATAGGGATTCGTATAAGCCACCGCATTAAAGCGTTCTCGTGTTAGTCCTTGTGGATCGTTCTCGGTACGTGTCAAACGTTCTTCTTTTACCACCTCGATTTCTTTGGCAAATTCCGCTTCGGATAGTGTTAAATTTTGCATGCGATCGGCTTCAAGTTTAAACACCAGCGGTAATTGGTCTACGGGTATCTCTTGATAATAAAAGGTGTAGTCCTCGCCGGTTGCTGCATTTTGTTTGCCGCCGATATCAGCGAGGATCAGTGAAAATTTTCCTTTGGGATAAGTTGGTGTACCTTTAAACATCATATGTTCTAGTGCATGGGATATCCCCGTGTGTCCTTTGGTTTCAAAACGGCCACCCACTTTATACCAAACTTGTGAAGCCACAACCGGTGCACGATGATCTTCTTTGACAATCACTTTCATGCCATTTGATAATATCTTGGTATGTACTTGCTCTGAGGCCGCATGGGCCAACGTCACGACAGATAAACAGAACACTACCGATATCATCTTGACTATGCTCATAAAATCTTCCCTTTTTTTACAACTGTGCTCAAACTCTATTAACCTTTTACGTTAGATCAACGCTAATATACCGCATCTAACTACCGAAACTAGGTTAAATAATGATAGGATAGGGCATCATAAAAGTAGATACGCTGTTGCGCAAGCTCCATGATCGGCAAGCGACGGCTAAAGGAAAAGGTACAGATACATTATGCTAGGCTTTTTGAAAAAGAAACCATCTGAGCAGCAAACCCCATCACAAAACGATGAAGATCCCATACAACCAGCAGTCGATATGCAAGCAAATAATGTAAAAGATGTTAATGATTCAACACCATCCTCGATATTTACTCGTCTCAAAAACAGTTTAAGCAAAACCAGAGGGCAACTGGCTGCGGGCATCAATCGGCTGCTATTTGGCAAGAAAACAATTGATGCAGAATTACTCAAAGCAATCGAAACGCAACTATTACAAGCAGACGTTGGCGTTACGGTAACCAAGCAGTTGATTCAATCGCTGACGCAAAAGCTTGATCGTGCACAATTAACTGAACCACAAGCACTACTTAATCAGTTACAGATTGAATTAACGCAAACTTTAGAGGCTTGCCAAAATGCAAGCCAAGCTTCAGTGGCAACCAAACCCATTGTTGTACTCGTAGTTGGCGTTAATGGAGCTGGAAAAACAACAACTATTGGGAAATTGGCCCATCATTACCAAACCCACGGCAAGCGAGTTATGTTAGCGGCGGGCGATACCTTTCGTGCCGCAGCAATTGAACAACTTAAAATCTGGGGTGACCGTAGCCAAATACCTGTCATTGCACAACAAATTGGCGCCGACAGCGCCTCAGTCATCTTTGATGCATTCAATGCGGCAAAAGCGCGCGGCGTTGATTATTTAATTGCCGATACTGCAGGGCGATTGCATACCAAACAAAATTTGATGGAAGAATTAAAAAAAATCAAACGTGTTCTGGCTAAACTGGATCCTACTGCTCCCCATGAAACATTGTTGGTATTAGACGCCACGATTGGGCAAAATGCGATTGCACAAGCAGAACAGTTTCATGCAGCAATTGGCCTAACGGGTTTAATCGTTACGAAGCTCGATGGCACCGCTAAAGGCGGCATTGTTTTTGCCATCGCAAAAAGCTTAAATTTACCGATACAGTTTATCGGCACTGGGGAAAACTTAACCGATCTTGCACCTTTTAATGCACAAGATTATGTACAAGCCATATTTGGCAGTGTAGATTAACCGATGGTTCACACGAGGGATTGAACATGCAACCTTTTCAAATGAAAGCCAAACGGCCTAACCAGCCATTATTGTCTTTACGTCAAATCGACAAAGTATTAAAAAATGGTCAGCAAATTCTCTCCAACATCAGTTTTAACCTGATGCAAGGTGAAATTCTTTATCTCTGTGGCCATTCAGGTGCCGGAAAAACAACCTTACTGAATCTCTGTGCTTTAATTGAAAATCCCAGCCAAGGCCAATTGATGTTTAATGGTGTCGACAGTACACAACTCTCGCCCAATAAAAAATTACCCTTGCGTCGTCTCATTGGTGTCATTCCACAAACGCCAAAATTTTTGCGCGACCAAACAGTATTTGACAACTTGGCGCTACCTTTAAAAGTTGCTCAACTTACACAGCAAGAAATCACCAAACGGGTATTCGACATGCTCGAGCAAATCGGTATGACACTTTATGCACAAGCTTACCCACACATGCTATCCAGTGGTGAACAAGAGTGTATCAATATTGCGCGTGCACTCATTACTCGCCCCGTATTGGTACTTGCCGACGAACCCACCAGCCATGTTGATCACACTGCGAAACAAAAAATGCTTGATTTACTCATGAC
>CAYSGV010000027.1:0-15128 GCA_964430685.1 uncultured Gammaproteobacteria bacterium | reverse complement strand
GAATACCGGCCTGTCACGCCGGGGGTCGCGGGTTCGAGTCCCGTCCACTCCGCCACCCACCGGTGCGTCACGGATATTGATGTATAACGGTTGGTGGCAAAGAAAAAGGCTATATAAAAGACGCTTAGGAATTCTATGCTGCAAGATATTCGGGAGAAAACACAAAGCTGGTTTGCTGCGGTTGTTATTATTTTCGTCTGCCTTTCATTTGCCCTTTGGGGTATACATAACTATGTGACTGGAAAAGACACAGACGAAGCAGCTGTGGTGAATGGAAAATCAATTTCGGTACAGCAAATCGATCTGCAATACCAACGTTTACGTAAACAACAACAAGCGCAGCAACCACAACAAGAACATTTGCCCATATCCGTTGAAGAACAACTGAAGCAGCGTGCTTTAGATGAAATCATAAGCCAGCAAGTTTTAGTTGATGTTGCCAAGAAACAAGGCTATTACGTTACCGATCAACAGATTAAAAGCATTCTTGCTACGATTCCCGCTTTTCAAGTTGAAGGCGTGTTTAATCAAAATCGATTCCAAGAAGTAATCAACGATATTAGCTATACACCACAAGGCTTTGTCGAAGATTTACAAAGAGCAATTATATTAGAGCAAGTTCGTAAAGGCTTAACAGCAAGCGCCTTTCTAATACCCGATGATGTGATACGTGCAGTGCAACTGATTGATCAACGTCGTGATTTTTCTTATGTGGTTATCCCAAGCGCTTATTTTAAAAATCAAATTAAAGTGAGCAACAATGACATTCAACAATACTATAACCAACATCCACAATTATTTAATTCACCAGAACAAGTGAAAATTCAGTATGTGGAACTTACGCTCGCTAGTGTATTGCAACAAATTAAAGTATCCGATAGTGAGCTAAAACAATATTATCAAGATAATATTGCTACATTTACAAAACCACAACGTTGGCATGTGGCACAAATATTAATCCGCATTTCCAATCAAGCATCGGCTAATGATATCGCAGCGGCAACTAAAAAAGCAGATTTAGTATACGCACAAATCAATGCTGGCAATAATTTTGCAGCATTGGCTAAGCAATATTCAGATGACTTAATATCCGCGCGCGTTGGCGGTGAAATGGGTTGGATGACTGCCAGCAATCTTGAGTCTGGTTATTTGCGTGCAATTGCACCATTAAAAGCTGGTCAAAGTAGTAAACCAGTACGTACCCCATATGGTTTTGTGATCTTCCATGTTGATGCTATGGAACCGGCGCAAGTTGCACCTTTTCAAAGTGTAAGCAATCAAATTATGACAACTTTAAAAAATCAGCGCGCGGAACAAACATTTTTTGATCAAAGAGAACAACTTGCAAATCTTGCTTTTGCGAATCCGAATTCATTAGATGTTGCAGCGCGTACATTAAATATACCCATTCAAGCTACGGATTCATTTTCACGCCAAGGGACAAAAGAGGGTATTACTGCTAATAAAAATGTGATTGCAGCAGCCTATAGTGCAGATGTACTCAATGGTCATGATAACAGTCAGCTGGTGGAAGTAACGCCTGATCGCGTCATTGTATTGCGGGTTACGGATCACCAGAAAGCCAGTCAGATACCTATCAATAATGTGATAGGGCAGATAAAAACGCAGCTCATCGATCAATACGCACGCTTAAGAGCCAAACAACAAGCGGAAAAAATGGTAAACCTATTAAATCAAGGGCAAACGTTATCGGCAGTTAGCCAGCCCTTACGGTTATCTGTAATCACTAAAAAAGATATAAAGCGTAATAATAAAGAGCTGGCAGCGGAGATGATTAAACAAGTGTTTCGTATGCCCAAACCTAAAATGAGTGCTCAGCAAATCACTTATAGCAATAGTGCTTTTGCATTGCCTTCTGGTGACTATGTGGTTGCGCAACTAAATCGAGTGCAGGATGGCCATTTTTCTGCTGCCAATGAGCAAGAACGACGTTATCTCGATGATCAACTGGAAACAAGCTTTGGTCAGCTGGATTATGCATTTTATGTACAAAGTGCAATGAAAAATGCAGACATTGAAATCAAACATGATGAAATTAAAAGTCCATCTGGCCTAAATACAGACGAAGAAAATCCTGAAAGCTAGTGCTTTCTATTCATAGCCTCGATTCCGTTCACGCTCCATCGAGGCTACGATGATTGTTTTCCTGCTACTGATTAATTTTTAAAATTCTTTTTTTTCAAAACGTTATGTGTTTTTCGCCGCACCTTTTGTTCCACCTATTATAATCATGATTGGCTTTATCTTTGGATATATCTTAGGAGTAGTAGTCATGGCTAAAGAACGGATTCTGAAAAAAAGTCTTAATTCCCCCGATGAAACAAGAACTTTTGCAAAAGGACAGCTTAACGTTGTAAATTTAGGCAATATGGTTGTCGGTCGCGCCACATTTCAGCCGGGATGGAAATGGTCCGAATGTGTTAAAAGTATTGCTAAGACGGATAGTTGCCAAGCACCACATTTGGGTTACGTCATTAAAGGACGTATGTATGTACAAATGGATGATGGCAGTCATGTTGAATATGGTCCCGGCGATGCGCTGCTTATTCCACCAGGACACGATGCATGGATTGTCGGTAACGAAACTTGCGAAATTATCGACTTTTCTGGCTATGAACATTACGCAAAATAATTTCACCTACATTGCAGATGCTTCGCTCATTGCCACAATATGAAAGCCACCGTCAACATGGAGTATTTCGCCGGTAATAGCAGAAGCAAAATCCGAACATAAAAAAGCTGCTGCTTGGCCGACTTGTTCTATACTCACATTTTGGCGTAGTGGGGCGGTGCGTTCATTATAACTGAGCATTGACCGAAAGTTTTTAATGCCGGCGGCGGCTAAAGTTCGTATCGGTCCTGCAGAGATAGCGTTTACGCGGATCCCTTTTGGTCCTAAGCTATAAGCAAGGTAGCGCACATTCGCTTCGAGACTTGCTTTCGCTAAACCCATCACATTGTAATTGGGCACGACACGTTCGGCCCCTAAATAACTCAGCGTTAAAACTGAACCTTGACGATGTCCCATCAACGGTTGTGCGGCTTTAGTCAATGCGGCTAAACTATAACTACTTATTTCATGCGCTATTTTAAATCCTTCGCGATTAACATTGGCTAAATAGTCACCTTCCAATTGATCGGCTGGTGCATAAGCAACTGAATGCACCAGTATGTCTAAACCATCCCATTGTTGTTGTAATTGTTTGAATACTGAGTCAATCTCCACATCGTTACTGACGTCACAGGGAAACATCAGATTTGAATTACATTGTGCTGCTATTTCTTCAACACGGCTTTTGAGTTTTTCATTTTGATAAGTAAAGGCGAGTTTAGCACCTTGTTGATGAAAAATATCGGCAATACCTGCCGCAATAGAGCGTTGACTGGCTAATCCAACAATGAGCGCGCGCTTATTTTCTAAGAGCAACATAATTATTTCCTCGTTATTATTGGCGAAGGCCCATATTAACGTAACTGATCACGGTTGTGAATAAATGAGATGTTTAATGTTTGCGTGTGGGGATTGTATCTGTATTAGCGCTAATAGGTTTTGCACGCTTTTTAGCAGAAATTTTAGGCCAATTGAGCTGTTTTTGCATGTAAGCGATTGATGCACGTACTTGCGGCTCTGTTTTACCTAAAAAAGTAGAATCAAGAATTTCTAAGCTCTTTTCAACCATTTTATAGGGTGTTTTAGGCCGTAAAAATTCTTCATCAGGTGTGATGGTGGTATTTGCCGGCGGTGCATCAGCGGTTAAATCATGGGCAATATTACTAACCGAACTGTTAGTATGGAGCAATTCTTGCTCATTTACTGACATTCTGGCTTTTTTAATAGGATCAGTAGTACCCTTCTTTGAGTGCGAACCAATATCTTTTGCCATGTTTCACCCCGTCTTAAGCCAATATTGCAAATTCATTCTATTTTTTAGTATAGATGAAAAAAAGCATTATGGCCTAATTTTGGGGTGAGCATTTTCGGATTATGGCGCCATTTTCCGTATGGTAATCACATCGCATGGTGCACTATGGACGATGGCATTCGCTGTGGAACCTAAAAGTAAGGATAATCCATGCCGACCATGACTGC
The DNA here is from genome assembly GCA_964430685.1 of uncultured Gammaproteobacteria bacterium. GTDB lineage: Bacteria > Pseudomonadota > Gammaproteobacteria > CAYSGV01 > CAYSGV01 > CAYSGV01. The sequence goes on along the minus strand of CAYSGV010000027.1, from coordinate 11,017 downwards.
CCATCACAATCAAATCAATATTCAATTCCTTAGCCATTTCAATTATTTCACGTTTCGGTGGTCCGAGACGTACATATTGATTCTCAGGGCTGACATTTAATTGTTTACCCAGTTCACTTAATTGTTTTTTCGATTGTTCCATTAAATCTTCTTCGACATGAATGGGGGTGATTTCAGCATAAGCCGGAATGGGCTCAACTACATGCAGTATGCTTAATTTTGCACCAAATGACTTAGCGAGTATGGCTGCTTTGGGTATGGATGGATCGGTCATCGATAATAGATCGACAGCCAGTAATAAATGACGATATTGACTCATAGAAACTCTCCTCCTTGTATATCATGTAGCATATGATAACGGTCTAGGCAGTGTTTGTATATGCCCAATGTACGTTAAACTATGATTTAGCGGGAAATTCATAAGTTGAAATTATATTATTATTCACATCAACGGTTTCTAGGCTCACATTAAACCGCCATAAATGATGAATATGCTTTAATACGGCAGTAGTATTATCTGCAAGTGTTCGATTATGTTGCTGAATATGTCGCAACCACAATGAACGGTCACCACGACGGTTCACGCGATAAACTTGGATATTCGGTTCGCTATCATTCAAATTATATTGATTTGATAAAATTTGGCGAATTTGAGAATAGCCGTGTGCATCATGTATGGCCGATATTTCTAGCTCAGGTTTACGTTCATCATTCAATATACTAAACATTTTTAAATCACGAATCACTTTGGGTGATAAATATTGCGCAATAAAACTTTCATCTTTGAAATTGCGCATGGCAAAATCAAGTGCGTGTTGCCAAGGTGTATCAACCAAATGTGGAAACCAAGCGCGGTCTTCATCGGTGGGTTCTGTGCAGATGCGACGAATATCACGCATCATATGAAAGCCAAGTGTATAAGGATTAATGCCTGAGTAAAGTGGCGAATCAAATGGGGGTTGCAAAATGGCATTCGTGTGTGTTTGTAAAAATTCGATCATAAATTCATCGGTAACCAAACCTTCATCATAGAGTCTATTCAATAGAGTATAATGCCAAAAGCAAGCCCAGCCTTCATTCATCACTTGTGTTTGTCGTTGTGGATAAAAGTACTGTGCGATTTTACGTACAATACGCACAATTTCACGTTCCCAAGGTTCAAGTAATGGCGCATTTTTTTCTATAAAATAGAGAATGTTTTCCTGTGGTTCAGCTGGAAATTGATCTGCTACAGCGTTTTCTGGATGCATTTCTTTTTTCGGTATGGTACGCCAGAGCTCATTAACTTGTGAGCGCATATATTCTTCGCGCATTTTTTGGCGTAACTGTTCTTTTTGTATGGACAATTTGCCTGGCCGTTTATAGCGGTCAACGCCATAGTGCATTAATGCATGAGCTGCATCTAGCACGGATTCTACTGCGTCAATACCATATTTTTCTTCGCATTCGGCAATATAATGTTTGGCAAACAAAAAATAATCGATAATCGCGTCCGCATTGGTCCAGGTTTTAAATAAATAATTATTTTTAAAAAATGAATTATGTCCATAACATGCATGTGCAATGACAAGCGTTTGCATCATTAAAGAATTTTCTTCCATTAAATAGGCAATGCAAGGATTTGCATTGATCACTATTTCATAAGCGAGACCCATATTGCCATGTTTATAATTTTTTTCTATGTTTAGATAATGTTTACCAAAAGACCAATGGTTATAGCTTATAGGCATGCCAAAGGTTACATAAGCTTCCATCATCTGTTTTGCTGAAATGATTTCAATTTGATTGGGGTATGTATCTAATCCATATTCTTGTGCAAGTAAACCGATTTCGCGATCAAATCGCAGCAACAAGTCAATGTTCCATTCAGAACCGGTAGCGATGGGATTGATTACCGTATTCATACATTTTCCTTTTTGAACAGTTCACGAAATACTGGATAAATGTCTGCGAGTTCATGAATATGTTGCATGGCAAAATGGTTGTGGGTGTTGGCAAGGTGCAAATAAGACTGCCAAAGACTTTGGTGATGCCGAGGCATAATTTCAACGTAAGCATAATATTGAACATAGGGTAAAATATCGCGTTCTAAAAGCTGTTGACAACGTGGTGAATCAGCATTCCAATTATCACCATCAGATGCTTGTGCAGCATAGATATTCCAATAATCACTTAAATACCGTTCATGAATCATTTTCTGCATTAAATCAATGGCACTGGAAACAACAGTGCCGCCGGTTTCACGTGAGTAAAAGAACTCTTGTTCATCGACTTCTTTGGCACTGGTATGATGGCGAATAAACACGATGTCTATTTTTTGATAATTTCGATGTAAAAATAAATAGAGTAAAATGAAAAAACGTTTGGCAATGTCTTTTTTAAGCCGATCCATCGAACCTGATACGTCCATAATACAAAACATAACAGCTTGTGTGGAGGGTATTTGTTGTTTGATGCGATAGTGATAACGTAAATCAAAGGGATCGATAAAAGGTATATTCTCTATTTTCTGTTTTAATTCGTCAATTTCAGCGCGTAGTTGTGTTTGTGAGTCTGAGGAAGCGTTAGCCGATTGTAAGTAATCAGCAAGCATGTTTTCCTTGGTAGCTAGTTTCGCCTTGTATTGTTTGCTTAAGGTTATGCGACGTGCACAGGCTTGTTGCAGTGAGCGTGCAATATTAATATTATTCGGCGTTCCATCTTTGGTGTGTCCGGCACGGATATGTTTAGTGGTTAACATTTTTATGATTCGTTTTCGTTCCAAGTCGGGCAGGGCAAGATCTTCAAAAAACATATCGAGGAATTCTTCTTTGGTTAATTCAAAGCTAAATTCATCCGTTCCTTCACCTGAGGCGCTAGCTTGTTCCCCCACAGCTGAACCGCTGTTTTGGCTTGGACGTTGTATGTGATCGCCAGTGATAAATTGTTTGTTGCCCGCATAAATTGTTTCGAACACACCATGTGGACCATTACCGAAAGTATGTTCTTGTAAATCTTTACCTGAAATGCTAATTTTTTCACCATGGTAGACATCGCTAATTCCACGTTTATCGATACTGTTAGCAACTTTCTCACGGATTTGTTTTTTATAGCGACGAATAAAACGTTGGCGGTTAACCGCAGTTTTATCTTTTTGATTCAGCGTGTCTAGTCGTCGGTCTATGAATGTCGTCATAATAAAACCATATTATTTAGGACGATTTACGTACACGCAAATACCACTCACAGAGTAAGCGCACTTGTTTCGGTGTATAACCTTTACTGACCATTCTATTAATAAACTCTTCATGTTTGTGCTTTTCTTCAATTGAAGATTTGGCATTAAATGAGATTACGGGAAGAATTTCTTCAGTATTCGAGAAAATTTTCTTTTCAATCACAGCACGTAATTTTTCATAACTGCGCCAATCTGGATTTTTACCACCGTGATTGGCGCGTGCACGTAAAACGAAATTAACAATTTCATTACGAAAATCCTTGGGATTGCTAATGCCAGCTGGTTTTTCAATTTGTTCTAATTCTTCGTTTAGTGTGCTGCGATCAAAAAACTCACCGGTGTCTGGATCACGATAATCTTGATCTTGAATCCAGAAATCAGCGTAAGTGACATAACGGTCAAAAATATTCTGACCATATTCAGAATAAGATTCTAAATAGGCGGTCTGAATTTCTTTGCCGATGAATTCAATATAGCGTGGGACAATATAGCCTTTAATATGTGCTAGATATTTTTCGCGTAAATCGTTGGGAAATTGTTCACGTTCAATCTGCTGTTCTAATACGTACAGTAAATGCACAGGATTTGCACCGATTTCGCTGTGATCGAAATTAAATACTTTTGATAATATTTTGTATGAAAAGCGTGTAGAAAGGCCTGTCATTCCTTCATCAACACCAGCGTAATCACGATATTCTTGATACGATTTTGCTTTGGGATCGGTGTCTTTTAAATGTTCACCATCGTAGACACGCATTTTCGAATAAACGCTAGAATTTTCTGGTTCTTTCAATCTAGATAACACGGTAAATTGTGCCATCATGTCCAGTGTCCCCGGTGCGCAGGGCGTATTTTTTAATGAACTGTGCTCGATCAGTTTGTGATAAATTTTAACTTCCTCACTAACGGACAAACAATAAGGTACTTTGACGATATAAATACGATCTAAAAATGCTTCATTGTTTTTATTATTTTTGAAGCTTAACCATTCTGACTCATTTGAATGCGCTAGAATGATGCCATCAAATGGTAAGGATGAAATGCCTTCAGTACCATTATAATTACCTTCTTGTGTTGCAGTGAGCAAGGGATGCAACACTTTTATCGGCGCTTTAAACATCTCCACAAATTCAAGTAAGCCCCGATTAGCACGACACAAGCCACCCGAATAACTATATGCATCAGGATCATTTTGTGAAAACGCTTCTAATTTACGAATATCAACTTTGCCAACCAATGATGAAATATCTTGATTGTTTTCATCACCGGGTTCGGTTTTGGCAATTGCAATTTGATCGAGTAAGGAGGGGCGTAATTTGACTACTTTAAATTGATTAATGTCGCCATTATATTCATGCAAACGTTTCACTGCCCAAGGGGACATGATTGTTTTGGTATAGCGGCGTGGGATACCATATTCTTCTTCCAATATTGGCCCGTCTTCATCATACGAAAATAGTGCTAAGGGTGATTCGTGCACGGGTGAATCTTTAAGCGCATAAAATGGTACTTTTTCAACCAGTTCTTTTAATTTTTCAGCCAGTGAAGATTTGCCGCCACCAACGGGTCCCAATAAATATAAAATTTGTTTTTTCTCTTCAAGTCCTTGCGCGGCATGTCTAAAATAAGCAACAATCTGTTCTATTGTTTCAACCATTCCATGGAATTCTGTAAATGGTTGATAAACCTTAAGTATTTTGCCGCCATATTTGCGATATTCTATATGCTGTGAAGTATCTATCAGTTTGGGTTCTCCAATTGCATGCAGTAAACGTTCAGCCGGGTTAGCGTAAGCCATTGGATTTGAGTGACAAATTTCCAAATATTCCTGCAGGGTGTATTCTTCTTGCTTATTTTCCTCATATTTTTTTCTGAAATGATTAATGATATCTGACATAGCCTCCGTCCTCCGTATGAAATTTTCCTGGCTTCCATGTCAGTATAGCAGTCGTTGGCTAAAACTCTTGGGACCTGGCGAAGGTTAAATTTGTTTTTTACGTAGCACGTCCTGTGGAGCTAACGTTCCGCAGGACGCGCTACGAAGAGCGATACAATGGAAGTTGAAAAAAATGATTTATTTTATAGTTTAATCTATTATTCATGAATCAGAATAAGTTTGATGACGCAAGAGGGAATACAATGTCAGCATTACAAGCGAACCCAATGAAGCCTATTTATAGGACGGATTATGAACCACCAAATTTCTTAATCAAAGAAGTTCAACTTAGTTTCGAACTTGCGCCTGAGCGTACGATTGTACAATCTCGAATGTATGTTTATCAAAACCCTCAGCATCGAAAGTTGCGCCGTAAGTTGGTTTTGCAGGGTGATGATCTTGAATTATTAGATATACAAATTAATGGCGTAACCCTGAAACAAAAACAATATGAAGTATCTGGCGGTGAATTGATTCTTAAATCTGTGCCGGAAACATTTCAACTATTCACCAAATGTGCAATAAATCCGAGCAAAAATACCGAGCTGATGGGCTTGTATTTATCGAATGGAATATTTTGTACACAGTGTGAAGCAGAAGGATTTCGCCGTATTACTTACTTTTTAGATCGACCCGATGTGCTTAGTCGGTTTACCACCACAATCATTGCCAATAAAAAAGATTATCCGGTCCTGTTATCGAATGGAAATTGCGTTGAACAAAAAGATCTAGCGGATGGTTTGCATCTGGCAACCTGGCAAGATCCTTACCCAAAGCCTTCTTATCTATTTGCTTTAGTTGCTGGGCCACTGGAATATGTTGAAGATGAATATGTTACCATTGAAAAAAGACAAGTTAGTTTAAAAATATTTGTAGAGCAAAATGATAAAGAAAAAGCTGCCTATGCACTTTATGCATTAAAAGCAGCAATGCAATGGGATGAGCAAATATACGGCAGAGGCTATGATCTGAATACCTATATGATTGTCGCGATTCACGATTTTAATATGGGGGCCATGGAAAATAAGGGTTTAAATGTTTTTAATGCCAAATATGTATTAGCTGATACTAAAACAGCTACTGATTTAGATTATGAAAATATTTTGTCTGTTGTTGGTCATGAGTATTTTCATAATTGGACTGGGAATCGCGTCACTTGTCGAGATTGGTTCCAATTAAGTCTAAAAGAAGGATTAACAATCTTTCGTGATCAGAGTTTTAGTGCGGATATATTAGCTTCTGTGTTAACACGTATCGATGATGTGCGTGCATTACGTTCTGCACAATTCCCTGAAGATGCAGGTCCCATGGCACATCCTGTTAGGCCCGAATCTTATATTGAAATAAATAATTTTTATACAGCAACAGTATATAACAAAGGCGCAGAAGTGATTCGCATGCTGCAAATATTGCTTGGGCATAAAGGATTTCGCGCAGGGATGGATTTATATTTTAGTCGTCATGATGGCCAAGCAGTTACCATTGAAGATTTTATTAAAGCAATGGAAGATGCGAATCAATTTGATTGTGCACAATTCAGGCGTTGGTATTATCAGGCCGGTACACCACAACTCACTGCGCAGTTTGATTACAACCATCAAAAACAACTGCTTACTCTAAAATTAAAACAAAGCTGTGCGCCTACACCTGGGCAAACTAAAAAAGCACCATTTGTCATTCCAATCAAAATGGCTATTTATGATCAACAGGGTGCGTCGCTGCCAATTCAGTTACAAGAAAACCAAGCACAGTTTATTCCAGCTCAATCGGTACTTGTTTTTACAGAAACCGAACAAACATTTACTTTTATCAAGCTACCAACGCGTCCAGTTGTTTCTTTGTTACAAGGTTTTTCAGCTCCAGTAAAATTACAAGCAAATTATCAAGATGAGGATTTAATTTTCTTGATTAAAAATGATTGCGATGAGTTCAATCGTTTTGAAGCTTGGACGATGTTAGTGATGCGGTATATTTTGAAATTTATCGATGAAAACAAGGAAAAAGGTTCTTTTACGGTTCCGGAATTTTTATTAGCCGTTTGGTCGTCGCATCTGCAAGATAGTGAAACTGAAAAAGGTTTACTTAGTGTATTATTAAATTTACCCGAAGAAAATTTGATTGCCGAGGAAATGCCACTCATTGATATCACAGCAATTCACCATACGCGCAAACATATGCGTTATTTGTTTGCGCAAAGGAATCGGGAAAAAATATTGCAATGTTATGAACAGTTAAAATGTGGGCCTTTTCAATTTAATGCACAACATGCTGCAATGCGTAGATTGAAAAATACTTGTTTGCAATATTTACTGCTCTTAGTACAAGATGAACCAGAAATTACCAATATTGCTTATCAACAATTTCAACAAGCAGATAATATGAGTGATCGCATATCCGCTCTATCCGGTTTAGCTAATTTACAGCATCCATTACGTGATCTTGCATTACAAGAGTTTTATGACAAATGGTGTGATGATCCGTTAGTAATGGATAAATGGTTTAGCATACAAGCCTGTGCGGATGTACCTGACGCATTGCAACGCGTCAAAAAACTAATGGAACATACCAATTTTGTCATAAGTAATCCAAACCGAGTACGGTCATTATTGGTCAGCTTTAGCAAATTGAATCTTATTCATTTCCATGCGACGAATGGGCAAGGCTATCAATTATTAGGAGAGGTAATTGCCAAATTAGATAGCCTCAATGCACATTTATCGGCACGACTCGCAGAACCGTTTACACAATGGCGTCGTTATAGTGAACCGCATGCAGAACTCATGAAAAATGAATTGCTCAAGTTACAGGTGTTGCCAAATATTTCTCGTGATTTATATGAGATTGTGAATAAATCATTAGCGAAGTAACTACCTAAGCCATCCTAATTTAATTTTAAAAAATTCATTTACAAATATACTGATCTGCATTAAATTATGAATCTTTACATTTATTAAATATTTTTATTTTAAATATAACCATAACAAGGAGTAGTTATGCAACATAAAATAATAAAAGGAATAGCCATTCTCATTCTATTGCCACGCTTGGCGGATGCGGGTTGGCCTATTTTCGCAATACCGTCTGCAGAACAAGTCATAGAAAAGATTGAACAGACGAATTGTCCAATAGGTGAGGGCAGAATATTACCTGACACACAATTTCCAATAAAAATATTCAATACCACTTGGAATTGGCGTTATCTCGGTGCAAGTGAATGTCAAAAATTACCTGTACCGGTTACACAAATTCACTACCGGTCATTTAATGCAACCGGACTATACAGTAATGATGTAATTACGGTAGGGTTTGGCGATACATCAGAGCATCCAATGTTTTTATTTGAGTTAACGATTCCGCCTTGTTCGTGGACTACAGATGGGGAATGTCGTTGGGAATGTGCCCCGTTTCAAAATGAAGCATTGCCCACAAGACTATGGTGTGCGTATGATAGCTAATTATTCTAGCCGGACTAATTTAAGGAATAATAAATGCGCAACGATACTATTAGCGAAGCAGATCTTTACAATATATTGCAAACGCAATTTGGTTTTACTTCTTTTAGGCCAGGACAACTTGCAGCATTAACCGCATTAATGGCGCAAGGTCGCTTATTGTGTATCCAACCCACAGGTCACGGTAAATCATTATTGTATCAACTTCCAGCCGCATTATTGCCAGGCATCGTGCTTGTCATTTCTCCATTAATTGCGTTAATGCGTGATCAAATTGGTCAGTTACAGAAGCGCTTTAATATCCCAGCTGCAAGTATAAATTCCGATCAAACAGATGAGGAAAATAGTGCGTCACGATTAGCTGCCATAAATTTACATGTAAAAATTTTATTTGTGGCGCCTGAGCAATTGGATCATGTCGATCGTTTTAATTATTTACTAAACTTACCGATTAGTTTATTAGTAGTAGATGAAGCTCATTGTATTTCCACTTGGGGACATGATTTTCGACCCAGTTATCGTCAAATCATTCATTTAGTTAATGCATTGCAACTTAAAAACGCAACTTTAAAATTATTAGCATTAACTGCTACCGCTAATACCAAAGCAGAACAAGACATCAAACAACAGTTAACGGTTGGTAATAAACCGATAGTAGTTCATCGAGAAAGTATGGATCGGCCAAATATCAAACTAGACATTTATTCTGTGAATGGTTTGGCCGATAAATTAGCCACGGTCGAAAAAATCATGAATACATTAACGGGTGTTGGTTTGATCTATTGCGCCACACAAGACCATTGTGAAATTGTTGCCGAGTATTTAAAACAGCAAAATATTAATGCGGCGAGTTATCATGCAGGTTATTCTCCTGAGGAAAAACGCAAATTACAACAAGGATTTCTTAATAATCAATTTAAAGTAATTGCCGCAACCAATGCGTTGGGAATGGGTATTGATAAATCTGATCTACGCTATGTGATACATTTTGATATTCCTGGCTCAATTACTGCCTATTACCAAGAAGTGGGACGCTGTGGTCGAGATGGTTTACCTGCATTGGGGATCTTACTATATGATCCATCCGATAAAGCGATACAAGAATATTTCATTAATTCAGCACAACCCACGCAAGAACATTTTCAAGATATTTTAAGTTTGCTTGTATCTGCAGATAGCCCATTAAAAATAACTGAAATCAAGCAACGCTCTGGTCTACATCCGACTTTAGTTAACGTTGTTATTGCTGAGCTCACTGAACAAGGTTTTATTTCTAAATCTAGTATGCGTGGTAGTCAAGTTTATAGCCGTACGGCATTGAGCGGTTTTCCGGATTTGGAGCGCTATAAAAATCAGTATATCCTACGTACGCAAGAATTGGCAGCAATGCTTCATTATGCCAACAAAACTAATATTTGTTTGATGCGCCACCTACGCGATGCGCTTGGTGACCAAGAAACTAAAAGCTGCGGACGATGCTGTCGCTGTTGCAATGAACAAAATTCGTTGCAGCATGAAGACATAGAGAATAGAAACATTAATCATTGGTTGCTTAGTAAGGGTATGTCTATAAAGCCACATCACATTTGGAAAACAGATGCCGGTATTGCAATTCTGGATGGAAAAATACGCACGCCAGAGTTCATCTATTTTATGAAGCAACGCACACAAAAGAGTGCAAAAGATCTGGGTTTGTCTACAACGCTTGTTAATCTTCTAGAAAAACATGTCAATGAATTAGTAAAACAGCGACGTATTGGTTCAGTGGTTGTTATTCCATCACATACCTGGTCAAGTCGCGATGAAGTCGCTAGAATGATTGCAACACAATTAAAAGTACCCGTTTTTTTGGATTATTTAAGTTGGCAAAAAACACCAATGGCACGTCAGGGTGCACTATTAAATAATGATCAACGTCGTGACAATGTGCATGAATGTATGCAATGTAACTATTCTTTAGTATTGCCTAATGATGCGGTGTTACTTTTGGATGATTACACTGGTTCGGGTGCAACACTCAATGAAGCATTTAGAGTGTTACGAAAACAAGGGAACATAACCAATGCAATATTGCCACTGACCTTAGCTGTAGTGAAATGGCGTTTGGGAAAAGCGGGGATGATCTAAGCTATTTTTATAAATCTGCTTAAGTTAAATAAAAGAGGATAAGCATGCAAAAAAAAGTTAACAATGGTGATGGTGGTGAGAAACGTCCCTCAGGACCTATGCTACTTAGCGGATACCCTTATACAGTAGCGCAACCGCAAGATGTAGAAGTTAGTGAACCAAAAATCAAAAAAGTGATTACGGCGTTGGCTGCGCATTCGACGTCTATGCAATCTACAGCAAGTATTCATCAACCCATTTCTTTTTCTGATCCCAAGCGTTTTATACCAGTACCCTCAGCCAATA
>CAYSGV010000026.1:0-15319 GCA_964430685.1 uncultured Gammaproteobacteria bacterium | reverse complement strand
ATTACGCCGGCAAGCAATTAGACCTTATCGTAAACCACTGGTGATTATGTCTCCGAAAAGTTTATTGCGTCATAAGTTAGCCATATCGACTTTAACGGAATTAGCACAAGGCCAATTTTATCCAGTGATTGGTGAACAAGATGAATTAGCGAACAAATCTGTTACACGACTCATTTTATGTTCCGGCAAAGTTTATTATGATTTATTAGAAGCAAGACGTGCAACAAAACGTCAAGATGTAGCTATTATTCGCATTGAACAACTTTATCCATTTCCTGAAAAATTAATGCAAGCAGAAATGAAGCGTTATCCTGCAGTGAAGAAAGTGATTTGGTGTCAAGAAGAACCGCAAAACCAAGGTGCTTGGTATTCTTCAATGCATCATCTTTCTGACTGCTTAACGAATGGACAAAGTTTAGAATATGTGGGCAGACCAGCTTCTGCATCACCTGCAGTCGGTGCGTATTCTTTACATCTTGCACAACAACAAGCATTGATTACGCAAGCATTGGGGTGAAAAATCTCCCCGATGCCTGGAGGATTTCAAGGAAATCTTGAACAATTTGAGAGTTATTTTGATAGGTATTGATAAATTTTGATAGATAAAGGAAACGATTATGTCTACTGAACTAAAAGTTCCACAATTGCCTGAGTCGGTTGCTGATGCCACGGTGATGAATTGGTATAAAAAACCAGGTGACTCAATTAAACGTGATGAAAATCTGGTTGATTTGGAAACTGATAAAGTGGTGTTGGAAGTTCCTGCACCATTTGATGGCATCTTAGAAAAAATTGTCAAAAATCCGGGCGAAAAAGTTCAAGCCAACGAAGTGCTGGCTATGGTTAATGCACAAAGCGTGAGCGCTACTGCGGCACCTGCCGAAAAAGCGGCGACACCTGCAAGTGCACCAATATCTGCACCAGCAGCAACGGCTGCATCACCAACAAGCAAACAAGCTGCAGCACCTAATTTATCGCCGGCAACGCGTCGTTTAATCGGCGAACATGAACTCGATGCCAGCAAAATAACAGGCAGCGGACCTGGTGGACGCATTACCAGTGCCGATGTGACACAATTTATGCAAGGTCAACCTGCTGCACCTGTGGCTTTAGCTGCTGGTGCACGTCCAGAAGAGCGCGTGCCGATGACACGATTGCGTGCGCGCATTGCCGAACGACTTTTACAAGCACAACATAATGCAGCAATGTTAACCACATTTAATGAAATTAATTTACGTGCTGTAAATGAATTACGCGGCCGTTATAAAGATCTGTTTGAGAAAAAATATGGCGTACGTTTAGGTTTCATGTCATTTTTTGCCAAAGCTGCGATAGAAGCATTAAAGCAATTTCCCGCTGTGAATGCATCAATTGATGGTGCGGACATTGTTTATCACGGTTACTACGATATTGGTATTGCTGTGTCGACAGAACGTGGTTTAGTAGTGCCTGTATTACGTGATGTTGATCAAATGAGCATGAGCGCCATAGAAAAACAAATTGGCGAATATGCCAACCGTGCCCGCGATGGCAAATTAACATTGGAAGAAATGACCGGTGGTACATTTACCATAACCAATGGCGGTGTATTTGGTTCATTATTAGCGACGCCGATTTTAAACCCGCCGCAAAGCGCCATTTTAGGTATGCATAAAATTGAAGACCGACCTGTTGTTGAAAACGGCCAAATTGTGATTCGCCCGATGATGTATGTGGCGCTCACTTATGATCACCGAATTATTGACGGCCGCGAGTCAGTACAATTTCTCGTGAAGATAAAAGAATTTTTAGAAGATCCCAGTCGATTATTATTGGAGGTTTAGTCCGAATGAATTTACATGAATATCAAGCAAAAAAGATTTTAGCCAACTATGACATTCCCATTCCCGTTGGTGGTGTTGCTTATAATTTAGAAGATGCATATGGTGTAGTGGCATCGTTATCAACTAAAAATTATGTGGTCAAAGCACAAGTTCACGCGGGTGGTCGTGGCAAAGCCGGCGGTGTTAAAATTGTTGGTAATAAAATTGACTTAGAACAAGCGGTACAGGATTTGCTTGGTAAACGACTGGTCACATATCAAACAGATGAAAAAGGACAGCCAGTTAATCAATTATTAATAGAAGAAACGTGTGATATTGGCCGTGAACTTTATCTAGGCATGGTTGTTGATCGCAGTAAACGTCGCGTTGCCATAATGGTTTCTACGGAAGGTGGCGTAGACATTGAAAAAGTAGCTGAAGAACATCCTGAAAAAATTCATCATGTCTTTATCGATCCATTGATGGGCGTATTACCTTATCAAACACGTGATCTTGGTTTTGCATTACAACTTGATTTTGATCAAATCAAACAATTTACCAAAATCGTTACTGCACTCGGCCACATGTTTGTCGACAAAGATTTAAGTTTGCTGGAAATTAATCCATTAGTGGTAACCAAGCAAGGTAAATTGGTTTGTTTAGATGCCAAAATTAATATTGATGATAATGCTTTGTTTCGTCAACCGGAGCTTAGGCAATTGCGTGATACATCACAAGAAGATGAACGTGAAAATCGGGCACGTGATTGGGAATTGAGTTACATCGCTCTTGATGGCGATATTGGTTGTATGGTTAATGGCGCAGGCTTAGCTATGGCAACAATGGATCTCGTTAAATTACATGGTGGCAATCCAGCTAACTTTTTAGATGTGGGCGGCGGTGCTACTAAAGAACGCGTTACGGAAGCATTTAAAATTATTCTATCTGATCAAAACGTCAAAGGTGTACTGGTTAATATTTTTGGTGGTATCGTGCGTTGCGATTTAATTGCCGATGGAATTATTGCTGCTGTTTCTGATGTTGGCATTAAAGTTCCAGTAGTGGTTCGCTTAGAAGGGAATAATGCAGATAAAGCAGCTAAAAAATTATCAGAAAGTGGTTTAAATATTATTGCAGCGAATGGTTTAAATGATGCCGCTGCGCGCATTGTTGCAGCAGTGAGGAAATAATTATGAGCATATTTATTAATCGAGATACAAAAGTTATTTGCCAAGGTTTTACTGGCAATCAAGGAACCCTGCATTCAACGGAAGCAATTGACTATGGTACAAAAATGGTCGGTGGTGTGACACCGGGTAAAGGTGGGCAAGAACATTTAGGTTTACCAGTGTTTAATACCGTACGTGATGCTGTTGCGGCTACTGCAGCTGATGCTTCAGTGATTTATGTGCCTGCAGCTTTTGCAAAAGACTCAATTATTGAGGCGGCTGATGCTGGTATTCAATTGATCGTATGCATCACCGAAGGCGTCGCTACACTTGATATGTTGTCTGTTAAAGTTTATATCCAAAACAACACACAAGCACGTTTGATCGGCCCTAATTGTCCGGGTGTTATTACACCAGGAGAATGTAAAATTGGTATTATGCCTGGCCATATCCATTTACCAGGTCGCGTGGGCATTGTGTCACGTTCAGGCACTTTAACCTATGAAGCGGTTAAACAAACTTCAGAATATGGATTTGGGCAAAGTACTTGTGTGGGTATAGGCGGTGATCCAATTCCAGGAACTACATTTATTGATGTTTTAGCTGCGTTTCAAAATGATCCACAAACTGAAGCCATTGTGATGGTTGGTGAAATTGGTGGTAGCGCAGAAGAAGAAGCAGCTGAATTTATTCAACACAATGTCACCAAACCAATTGTAGCTTATATTGCTGGTGTTACAGCGCCCTCCGGTAAACGCATGGGCCATGCTGGTGCAATCATTGCTGGTGGTAAAGGTACTGCTGCCGATAAATATCGTGCGTTAGAGCGTGCTGGTGTGCATACCGTTCGTTCACCAGCAGAAATTGCAAAAGGTGTGATGGAAGTCACTGGTTGGGCAATGGTTGAGCGCAGTCGCGCTGGTTAATTATCTGTCCGCGGACACGCTACGTGTCCGCGTGAAAAGTGAACCTCAAGATGAAAACTAATCATTATCTAATAGACTAATGTTTACTGTCAGCGTGTTTTAGGCGAAGATTTCCTTCTGTAGTGTGTCCTATTGTCAGTGTTTGTATGCGATCGGTTTTCGCTTTTGCAACAACACCCTGTTGGAACGTTGACACATGAGACGCAGCTGCTTTGGTGACTGAATTTTGCTCAAGTAGATGCTTTGCTTCATTAACACCGTGCTGGAACGTTGGCATATGGGGTGCAACTGCTTTGATGACTGAATTCTGCTGTAGCGCACGCTTTGCTTCATTCTGTGCAAAGTGTTCTATTTTATCTCTGATCTGTTTTCTCATTTCTGGCGGAGTATTTTCATTTTGTAAGCGCACATGAGCGTTAGCCAGTTCCTCCTGATATTCTGCATGTGCAGCAGAATGCTTTGCATTAAATGCTTGTATAAGTCGCTGACCTTCATCAGAGAGTTTTTGATCGAGGGTAAGTAAATGCGGAATGATTTTTTGGGGTGCTAGTATAAGTAAAAAATCAATGAGAAGTTCTCTACCTTTATCTGAAGACAAAAGTATTGTAACGTCACTTTTGCTGATTTCAACTAATTTAGCATCGCTAGATCTTAATGCTTGAATAAAAGAATCTTTGTCATCTTGTAACTCGCCCAAATAGCGCGTGGCCAGTGCATTGTTACCTTGGGAAATATAGTTCGTAAGGACTCGAAATTGTGCATTGTATATATTTTTTTTATCTAGTTTTCTTGCTAACTCAGCATCCAGGCTTTGTATTTTTTCTTGCAATCTAGCGGTCTGCAAATTCTTGTTAGAAAACTCCTCGGACGATATTGTTTGACCAAAAGTTTTCAATGTTGTTTTCAATGTATTTAATTCATTTAACCATTCACGTGTGCTTTCGTTGATTGCATAAAACTCAGGCATATCTATTTTTTTACTGCGTTTCAGCTTTTCTTCAAGCGCTTCTATTTTTTTCTCAATTTCTGATAATTTCTTTTTAAGTTCAGTAAAAGCTTTAGGCTCTGCAGTTGGTTTGCTGCTATTTTCTAAAGTAGTTCTCTCTTCAAATTCGTTGACAGTTTCATTTGCTTTTTTACTCATGGTGTGCCTCGAAAACATACACTTCAATTTAAGTATAGTTAATGAAAACCAATTTTTTGGAAGGAACAATAAATAGTTTTCTTAAGGAATTATTAAAATGCGTAACATTGTTACAGCTGACAATTGAAGTTATATCTATTTAGGGCGTGGTGAATTTTGGGTGTGCAGTAATGGTGATTGTCCCGGTGCGCTCGATCCTATCGATGAAACGGTTACAAACTGTAATGGTGGAATGTGGCTACGTTTTGCAGGTGATTTAGATTTTGTACTTCCGCTAGGACTGGGTGTTGGTCGTTTTGCTGAATACCATGTGAGTCTTGTATCGGCTGCTGCTACAACAGATACAGTGGCAGGTGCTTTTGGATGTGTCGTTGCGGTAGCTTTGAGGGGTAATGCAACTGCAGCAGCCATGATCACTGGTTGCGCAGGTGGATTTAGCTTAGGAGCTAATGTGGCCAGTCTATTCGCAGTAGTTTCTGCAGGTTGGATATTTTTAGGACCTATTGATTCAGCTAGTGGACGAGGCGGGAGGTATCGGCGTGGTATAAGTTCAGGTGATAGTCCGTCATTATCTAAAGGAATATTTAATTCATTATTTTCTAATGCTTTTGGCTGCTGTAAATTTGAACCATCTACATTTAATGAAGGAGGTGACAGTCGAGAATCAGGGTAAGGGCTGTCAGGCCGTGGTCGTTTCGGTTTAGCCCGCCCAAACTCGGGCGAACGTTCATCCTTTTCTTCTTTTTGCGCTGAGGGTGTTGCTGGTGGTGGCTGTTCGCTTGCATCAATTGATAGGGCTACCTGTTTTTCTTCTTCAACCTGTTTTCGTTTACGCGCATTTTGCCTTTCTAAATATTTTTCAATTTGATTTATTTTTTCTTGAGTTCTTTCGCAAAACTCTTCCGTTAACTTATTTTTTTCTAATACTAATTTATATAATTTTAAGGCAGTATCGGGCCTAGATGGCATAGTCGGTGCGCCTATGTCAATACAATCCGCAAGACGACAAAGAATACGGGGCATAATATCAGAAGGAGGGTTGAGATCTTTAGCCACCATTTTAAAGATTTCAAAAGCTTCTTTACGATCATGGGGTAATTGCTCATCTCCTATAAATAAACAATCAGCTTTACCCATGCATGCACGTAATTTTATTCTAGGGGGTAGCGCAGAGGCGTTGGCCAATAAATCGCTGAATAACGCATAAGCTTTATTACGATTAGCCTCTAGCCCATTGCCACCGGTGCGTAAACAATCTGCAATACCACATTCCACACGGCACTTAATGGATTCAGGTAACTGTTCCTGTGATTGCATGCGCACATAAATTGTATGTGCTTTTTTAATATCTGCAGGAAATTGATTATCACCCACGCGTAAACAATCAGCTATACCAAGCTCAGCATATAATTTAAGATAATAAGGTACGAAATAGATGGGTTTATTATTTAGTATTTGATTGAAAAGTTCATATGCTTGTTTTTTGTTTGCTGGAAATTTAGCACCACCCGTGCGCATACACTCAGCATAGCCATAAATTGCCCATAATGCTTCACCAGGAATTCTGGACTGCATTTTGCGCTGTAGAGTGATGATATCTTCGTCTGCAATGAGCTTTTCAACCCATTTTAACAGCATCTTATAAATCCTTATGCTATTTTTTTAAAAATTTATATAAACTATATATAACTGAAAGTAGATAGATTTTGTTAAAAAGTTGCCCCTATCTACAGCAAAAAATTTTATTATAAAGGATTAGACAATCGATGTCAGTCTCTTGCGTAGGCAGCTTACTAAGTTTTAAGTATGATTAGACCGTTATAGCAAAAGGCCAGGGAATAATGATGAGTATTTCTTTAGATAATGAATTCAGTAGAAGTCAAGATTGGCGCGCAGTAAAATACAGCTGGGGCGTATAAATGTGGTATACCATCAAAGAACAGCAAGTTGAATTACGTATTTTTGTCAAACCGAATGCAAAAAAAACGGCATTGATTGCTGTTAGCGACCAAGGGTTACACATCAAGCTGCATGCACGGCCACACGAAAACGAAGCAAATGATGAGCTTATTGATTATCTCTCACAAATTTTGCAAATTCCTAAAAGCCAAATCATTCTGCAACGTGGCGGCAAAAGCCGCTATAAATCTCTCATGGTACCTATGAATACAAAAATGCAGCAATTACTCAGTGATCCAGCGAGGTTTTTTGACAACCACTGATTAATTGGTTAACGTATCGAAGTCGAGGTGTTAGCCAGTTTTTTGCTGCAAGGATACATATGATTATTGCTTATTTTAGTCAAAGAAAATTTCAAGCTGAAAGTATAACCGTGAACAATCAAGATCTGCTGCATGACGCGATGTGGATAGATTTGCTTAATCCTTCAAGCGAAGATGAAGGCATTGTTGAATCAGTATTAGGTTTTAATATGCCAACCCGTGAAGAAATGCAAGAAATTGAATTTTCGAGTCGTCTGCGTAAGCAAAATGAAACACTTTACATGACCGTTACCATGATTGCCAAATCTGATTCGCCTGAGCCTAAAAGCGACGCGGTAACACTCATACTTAATAATAATAAATTAATTACTGTGCGTTATATTGAACCTTTATCTTTTGCAAAACTTATCTTGCGTTTACCCAGACTATCGCCCGATAAATATAACGCCTATTCTCTATTTATTGAATTATTAGACGCCTCTATTGATCGACTTGCAGACATACTTGAAAGTGTATCTCACCGTTTAGATGTTTACTCACAAACTATTTTCCGACCTACTTCCAATAAAAAATTCTTTGCAAAACATGACCACAAACAACATTTTCAAGAACTTGGTTCAAGTGGTGATTTAACAACTAAAGCTCAAGAAAGTTTAACAACCTTTAATCGTTTAATTACATTCTTTGGTCAAACTGTGCCTGTGGAGCTTAATTCAGAAATGCATGTGAAATTAACAATGTTTGCAAAGGATATTAAATCCTTGCGTAATTATGCGCTGTTTCTTTCTAATAAGGTCAATTTTTTATTAGATGCAACATTAGGCATGGTCAACATAGAGCAAAACAATATTATTAAAATATTTTCCATTGCCGCAGTGATCTTGCTGCCGCCCACTCTCGTAGCAAGTATTTATGGAATGAATTTTCATCATATGCCAGAATTAGCCTGGGATTTTGGTTACCCCTATGCCATAGGGCTTATGCTGTTTTCTGCTTGGTTACCCTACCTGTATTTCAAAAAGAAAAAATGGCTATAAAAAAGCATTTAATGCGACTCGGGATAATAAATTTTTATCGGTTTTTTCGTTCTATCAACAACTGAGAATGAAGTGAGCTGGTGCAGTTTTGTATTAGTTTTGCTCATGATGTGAAATGCTTTTATATGTCTGATCAATTCGGCATCAGCTATCAATTGCCGATGGCAGCGCCAAGGAACAGCTTCTGCACACATAATTGCCACTTTTCTATTACGCTTTAATAAAAGATTTAGTTGTTTAAGTGCCTGATAGAATTCTCTGGTTTGCATGTAATCGGCAAAGCCACGAAAACTGGAGTTATGCCACCCTTGATTGATGGAATCTTTATGCGTAGCCCGTAAACCACCTAGAGCTTTTATGTGTAGGTATTTAATATTTTCTTTGCTCAGAGCAATTGCGAGTGGGGCTTGATTAAACCAAGGCACACGTCGAGATTTAGGTATTGTTCGGATATCAATAATATCAGTAAGATGATGTGCTTGTACGATTGCCAGAAATTCTGCTAGTGAATGATTCGAATGGCCAATGGTGTAGAGTTTGGGCATGGCTAGCTATGCCGTTTCTTTTTTGCCTTTATCTCTTTTTTTTAGCCAATTGTCATAACAATTAGGCCCACAAAAATAAAATACATAATCCGAACCCTCAAAACTTTTGGCTACAGATTTGGGTACTTCGTTCTGACACACGTTACATTGAATATGTTTGATTTTAATAGTTTTTTTCCTCATGGTGCACTCCTTAGGATTTTATAATGCGTATATTAAAAATAGTTCAGGATAAACGGTTTGGCAATGAATACATTTGGTAAAAAATAAATAGATACTTGTATAGATATCACTTTTAAACATCTGCATTGGCAAAGAGTTAGGAAGATCAAATGTGCATAAACAAGTGCTCTTTTCATATAAATTTAAGCTATACTCAATGCATTTATTCTAAATTCAGAGCAGGCAAAAGGATTGGCCATGTTTCTAAAAAACTGTGACCCAGTGAGCATTCAAATATGAATGGATTGCTACGGATTGCCTTAAAACTATTGGCTAATGATCGGGGCAAATTTGTCACACTGATTGTTGGCATTACCTTCGCCGTCTTTTTGATTATGATGATGACTTCTGCCTTTTTCGGTATTCTGCATCGAACCGCATCCAATATTTACAATTTAAATGCCAAAATGTGGGTGATGGACCCTTCAGTCAATGTGGCTACAGACAATATACCAATGCCAAATTATGTTTTAGATGCGGTGCGCAGTATTCCAGGCGTAAAGTATGCCGTACCTGTTTTTTTGGGTGGTGGTTTATTGAAATTAAATAACGGGCATTACCAATCGGCAACAATTATCGGCCTTGATGATGCAACATTATTTGGCCGACCAGAAATGCTCGAGGGTGATATCAGTTCCATCTATAATAATGATGCCTATATAGCAGTAAAAGATTCGGAATTTGAAAAATTAAATAATGCGCATATTGGTTCATTGTTTGAAGTGAATGATCATCGTGGCGTTATTGTTGGGATTGCTAAAGCTTTGGTGGGTGGCCTTTTTGGTACACCTACATTATATACCACGTATAATCGAGCCATTAGTTCATTACCCACATCACGTTTTACTCTGTCTTACATTTTAGTAGAACCGAAGAATATACAAGATTATGAATTGATTAAAACTCGGGTACATAATATTGGTTATATGGCGCTCACGACTGATGAATTTTTGAGTAAAAATACGAAATATTATGTGTATCAAACTGGTATCGGCACTAACATTTTAAGCATGACCATCATTAGTTTTATTGTTGGTTTGTCTATTGTTGGGCAAACCTTTTATACCTTTGTGCTCGAAAATCTAGATAAATTTGGTGCGTTAAAAGCGATTGGTGCCAAGAAACAAGAATTAATACAAATGATTTTTTTTCAAGCAGCAGTTGTCGGTTTTATTGGTTATGGCATTGGCGTTCTATTAGCATCAGTTTTTATAACCTTAGCAAAACTACGTTTACCTAGTTACGCTTCATTAATTTTATACCAAAATCTTGGTATTTCATTTTTTATGGTTCTTATTATTGTGTGTTTTTCGAGTTATCTTGGCATCAGAAAAGTAATTAAAATTGATCCATTTGATATTTTTAGGGGTTAAAGTGATTTTACAAGCGCAAAATTTGACCAAGTGGTTTGGTGATATTGACAATAAAACGTTTGCGTTAAGAAATGTGAGTCTTGCTGTTGATTATGGTGAAATGCTTTATATTGTTGGGCCATCTGGTTCGGGTAAAACCACATTATTAAGTATTATTTCGGGAATTTTGCGCCCGAATGAAGGTGAAGTGACTATTAAAGATAAAGAGATTTGGCAACTTGAGGACGATGTATTAACAGATTTTAGATTATATACCATAGGCTTCGTTTTTCAGGATTTTCATTTGTTTCCTAAATTAACAAGCCAAGAAAATGTTGCCATCCCACTTATTTTACAAAAAAAAAGCTGGGAAGAGTCAATGACAGAAGCAGCAAAAACACTAGAAGTTGTGGGCTTAAAAGAACGTATTGAATTGCCACCTTATAAATTAAGCATTGGTGAGCAACAACGAGTGGCCATTGCCAGAGCGATGATTACTAAACCGGATTTATTAATTTTTGATGAACCAACTGCATCATTGGATGGTGAAACCGGTAAAAAAATTATTGCTTTTATTAAAGAAAATATTTTATCTGATAAAAGGGCAATTATTATTGTGACACATGATAATCGAATCTACAGTTTTGCAACCCGAATTCTGCGTATGGAAGATGGCAATATTATTGAGAAACCAGGGATCTTGGATGAAAATTAAACCATTATTTATTATTGCTACCATTGGTATAGTTGTGGGCATCGGGAGTGTGATCTTTTATAATCAAAGTGTTAAATCACAACCACCTATTACTGTGAATTATAATCCTTATGATAAAGGCATCTATGCCACCGGTATTATTGAAAGTTTTCAGGGCAATGGTTCTAATGTAAATATATTTCCATACGTTGCTGGTGAGGTAACCAATATTTTTGTTACTCAAGGTCAAACCATTAAAAAAGGTACACCTATTTTAGCAATTGATGATTCTATTCAACGTGAAATTGTGGCTAAAGATGAAGCACAAGCCAAAGCGGCATTAACACAACTGCAAGAATTAAAAGCACAGCCCCGAAAAGAAAATTTAGCTGTAGCAAACGCGCAAGTGGATTATGCGCGAGCAAGTTTAGTTAATGCCAAAGATCAATTAGATAAAGTTAAAAAAGCTTATACAATTGATACCAAATCTGTCAGCAAAAATGTCTTAGACAATGCCATGAATGCCTATAAAATTGCGACAGAAAATTTAAAGCTTGCAGAAAAACAATATGATCTAGTTAAAGCTGGCGCTTGGAGTTTTGATATTACTAATCAACAATACCAATATGCTGCGGCCATGAAAGCCTATCAAGCAGATAAAGCCCTATTGGATAAATACATCGTTCGTTCGCCAAATGATGGCATGGTCTTGCGCATACTTGCTGCCAAAGGTGATTATGTGACGCCGCAAGGTGGATTTGATCCCTATACCCAGGGTGCGGGTCCACTCATTCAAATGGGAGTGGTTGCGCCGCATATGGCAGTGAGATGTTATCTCGATGAAATATTAGTACCCAATTTACCTAAAGCAGCTAAATTAGAAGCAAGCATGTACATTCGCGGTCAAAACAATCATGCTATTCCATTGGAGTTTGTAAGTATTCAACCGATCACTATTCCCAATATTGAGCTTTCCGACCAAAGACAACAGCGTGTGGATGTTCGAGTATTGCCAATTATCTTTAAGTTTAAAAAGCCAACCGAGGTGAATGTCTATCCGGGCCAATTGGTTGATATTTACATTAAAGGGAAAAAATGAAAAAAGCAGTTTTAATTTTAATTGCCGCAATTTCCTTTAGCATTGATGGTTGTTCAATGTATCAGAAGGCGAAGGCTCCTAAATTAACGACACCGGAACATTTTAAACTATCGGTTGTGGTGACTAATCCTAAATTAAATAACAACTGGTGGGAAAACTTTGCAGATTATGAGCTCAATCGTTTAGTTAATTTAGCGTTAAAAAATAATTATAGTTACCAAATTTCTTTAAAAAATATCGAAATTGCACAAACTTATGTTACCCAAAATGCTGCTAATCTTTTCCCGCAATTTAATTTGAACTATCTTGCTTCACGCAATAAATCGATAACCAATGGTCTAACCAGTACCACAAATCAACGCAATGTCATTGGTCAGCAAAATGCTGGTACACCGCAGATTTTTTCTTTGCGGCAATTATATGGCTCAGTGACTTATGAAATGGATGTATGGAATCAAATTGGTAATAGCATTAATCAGGCTAAAGCAAATGTTTTAGCCAGTGATGCGGATAGCAAAGTAATTAAACTAACATTAGTAAGTAGTGTGGTAACAACCTATTTTCAAATCGCAGCGCTCGACGTAAATGTGGCAAACTTGCATGAACAATATCGACTTGCCAATGAAATTTATAAAACCATCAATACTCAGTATTTGGGTGGGTTGATTGATTATAGTATTGTTGCTGACGCCAAAAACCAAGTTGCACTGATTCAAACCAATATCAATAATTTAAATCAGCAGCGACAACTATTAGAAAATACGCTCAGTTATTTAGTTGGTGAGTATCCAGAAAACTTTCATGTTAAAATTAACCATACACTAAATCATCTTGAATTTGATAATCTTATCCCAGAGGGGATCCCCGCAAATATGATTGCCAATCGTCCCGATATTCAAGAAGCATATTTTCAGGTGCTGGCAAATGGTTACGCTGAAAAACAAAGTCTTGCTAATTTTCTTCCTACATTTAATATAACTGGCGATTACGGTAATTCAAAAATCAGTCTTGCGAATATGGCGGCTACGGGTGGTAGTAGTATCTTCTGGAATTTGGGCATTAATATTCTGCAACCGCTCATTGATTTTGGTGCTCGTAAAAGTATCTATGACCGATCCAAGCTACAATATGAAGCTTCAGTACTTAATTATAAAAATACGGTTATTAATGCCTATAAAGAAGTGGATAGTGCAATGTCTGCATACGAAGAAGACAGGCAAGCTTTACGCGCCTTAACCAACGTAAAAAACAACACAGAAGAAAAATTTAACTTAGCCTCGGCACAATATCAATCTGGGTTGTATGATTATCCGACGTATTTGCCTTATGAACTCAATTATTTACAGAGTCGTTATAACTTAACTAATCAGCAATTAAATGTAACACTTGATGTGATTCAGATTTATAAAACGCTTGGGTTAGGCCTAGGTACAGTACAAGTTAGCAAGACATTGTCGTAAATTAATGTGTATAGAGTAATCGTTCGCAAACCGCGACCTAGAGAGACGTATGGTCGCTTAGTCGCTGCGTAATCTGTCCAGGTCATACCTCTTTTGCGCTTCCTTTAAGCTTTCCTTAAGAAAGTGGTGGTTATAATAAACCTAACTAACTGAAAACGTACATTTTTCAACCTGTTTCAGCAATCTGCTTGTATAGTGGGTTAATGAGCTAAACTGTTAATAATTTTTAAGAATTTTCATTTAGACAGTACTTATTGATGTAAAGCCGATTTATTAGTTGGCCAATATTTGCTATCATATCACATCTGTAAACGTTATTAGTTTTTGAATATTTAACGAAGGAGAACTTTTTTATGGCAGTCATGCCAAACAAACGGTCGGTGATGACGCTTTATTCAGGCGCACTTGACCCTTATAGTCATTTGGTCCGCATTGTTTTGGCGGAAAAGGGTACACCTGTTGACATTATCCAGGTTAACCCAGATGATCCACCGGAAGATCTGCTAACTCTGAACCCATATCACTCCGTACCCACGCTGATAGACCGTGACTTAACGCTTTATTCAACACAAGCCATCATTGAATATTTTGACGAGCGCTACCCACATCCCCCATTATTGCCGGGATATCCAGTGGCACGTGCTGAATGCCGTTTGATGCTTTATCGCATCGAGCGCGATTGGTATCGCCTGATGGTACTCATTGAATCGGGAACAGCTGCTGAGCAAAACGCTGCCCGTAAGCAACTGGCTGATAGTCTAGCTAGTGTTGACCCTATTTTTGCGAACCGCAAATATTTTATGGGTGATGAATTTACCTTAGTTGACTGTATGATGGCACCACTCCTTTGGCGTTTGAAGTATTTAGGCGTAGTATTACCAGTGCAAGCTAAAAATCTTGATCGCTATTGCAAACGATTATTTGCTAGGGACTCAGTACAAATCAGTTTTAGTGACGTTGAACGTGAATTAGAACAGGATCTGGCTGAAACAGCATAATTTTGTAGGAAACATTATGTCAGAGATGACATCAAGCAAACCTTATCTGATTCGCGCAATATATGAATGGATTATGGATAATGGTTTTACCCCATATGTGGCGATCAACGCCGATTATCCGGGTGTATCGGTACCGCAAAAATACATTGAAAATGGCGGTATCGTATTAAACGTTTCACCCGTTGCCACCAATCGTTTGCTCATCAATAATGAACACATTGAATTTGATGCGCGCTTTGGTGGTTTAGTGTCCCATATCTATGCGCCCATCCAATCCGTTAAAGCCATCTATGCCCGTGAAAATAATCGTGGCATGGCTTTTGATGATGAAGGAATGGATGATGGCGGATCTCAGCCACCCCCCTCAGGAAGTACCACAAAAGAGGGCGGCAGTAGCAGTGGTGGTGGTGCTGGTAAAAAATCACATTTACGTGTCATTAAATAATTTAGGATGAATATTAATAGTTCAAGGAGAACACATGTACCAAACCAAAAATAATATTCCTTTAGAATCACGTCATAAATTAGTCGAGTTAATGAATGGTCGACTTGCTGACGCCATTGATTTGTACACCCATGCCAAACAAGCTCATTGGAATGTACGTGGATCACATTTCTTTCCGCTGCATGAATTGTTTGATCGTATTGC
>CAYSGV010000025.1:0-15399 GCA_964430685.1 uncultured Gammaproteobacteria bacterium | reverse complement strand
TTCATGGTTATTGCTATTAACTATGGATAACAAATAATCAAGTTGTAATTATTATTCACCACTTAAATTAATCACTGCGAAATTTTATGATGCTAACTTTATTTGTTCAAAATACTTAATGCCCGCTTAGCCGTCCCGCTAGCCATTGATGCGCCATATCAAGCAGATATTTAAACTTCGTGTGTGAGATTTGTAGGTACTTTGCTTGCCTACGTAAACTGCCCGAGGCAAAGTAATGGCAACGCAAGACTAATGCCATCTGGTAGTTTTGCTCGCTCATTTTAGCTACTAATTTTTCGATTTCTTCAGCTCCTTCATTTGTTTGTAATATCGGTAAGCTCCGCATGCGTCGCATAAACCCTTCTTTCAGTAAACGGTATTCCAATGAGCAAGATGGGAAACCAAGACCATAATAGTTTCCCCTAATATACCAGTCTGCCCATTGATAACAGCGCTCCTTAATGTACAATATAAAATCTTCGTTCAATGTAACCATTTTATAAATTTCCTTAGTAATATACAGATAGCCCTATATGAATGTCACCAAAACTTGTACTCAGCAAGAATGTACACATATGCCAATCTATTTTGGTTAATAGCTATTATTAATATAAATTTATCACCAGCGAATGCTTTATCTGGGTAAATTTTTGCAATAAGACCTGTGCGTATTGATAGAGAATTAATATCTTGACTCATGGTAATACCTTTAAAGTGGAGGGTGCAGCAAGCATAGTTATTTTGTTAGATAATACGGGTAACAATTTGTTCCTTTGGATTGAGTCGCTACCCTGTTGATAAACATCTAATGCTTTTTGCGTATCCCCTAATAAAAGTGGTGGCGCAGATGTATAACCTGCCATAGCATTCTGATGTTCAAATTCGCCTATGAGTTGACGTGGATAACAATGGGGAGGACGCAATAGATAAGTTTCATATCTTTGGCCAAATTCTTTTGCCCTAAAGCTAAGCTCTGTTTCTTTAATCGTGAGGTATACACGCCAACCACCCATATCCTGGAGAACCGCATGGATTAAAGCATCATCAAAGATGACACTGGTATCAGGTCCCGGATTATGAATTGCTTGGACCACTTTAGTCCAAGCTTGCAAACTTCTAGAGATACTTCCGCCTTCAATATAGCGTCTGATATCTGCAGGCTTAGGAAAATATTTGCCGTCATCAGCATGCTTAATATGTGCCTGAATGCCTTCTTTCACCAGCTTAAAATCAAACTCTTTTAAAGCATGCCAAAACATTTCAATTAAAATTTGATGGATTGGTTTACTATAGATTACCCCTAAAACCATCATCTGCTCGCTAAATAAAATCATATCAGTTGGATTCATAAAGATTTATATCCTGCATCTTTTGTTGTAACCAATCTTGGGCTGCCATCTGATTAATCTGTAAGAGCTTATCGGTAGGATGTTGTAGCTTAGGCGGAACATGACAATTATGAATAAAGCGGTCTATTTGGTCCGCATCGCGTAAAATGACATGCAATCCATGATAGCGCTGGCCTTTATCATTATCGCCCATGTTATGAGGTGTATAGGAACAACCGGTGATGGCATCACACAATTGCGCTACACGATAACCCATCTTTAATGCTTGTTGGATGAGCTTCTTTCGTTTTGCATCTAAAATCGCACCCGGATGATGCAA
The DNA here is from genome assembly GCA_964430685.1 of uncultured Gammaproteobacteria bacterium. Taxonomy (GTDB): domain Bacteria; phylum Pseudomonadota; class Gammaproteobacteria; order CAYSGV01; family CAYSGV01; genus CAYSGV01. The sequence continues at coordinate 13,731 of CAYSGV010000025.1, read as the reverse complement.
AGTTTTTTTCCAATGTTCAAATACGGTCGAAATCTCCTGCTGCAGATTCCGTTTATCAGCGATAGAATCTAAGGCCACATTTTGGTTTAATGCCGGTGATATTTCTTTAGCCGCATTTGCCAATGGCAATGAGCTAGAAAAATAGGTATTACTCTCAGAAAAATTTGGAATCTCAATTTTATTGGAAGCACGCCACGGTCGTATGGTGCCATTGACATATTTAATCTCAATTGGGCTTGGATTTGATAGCATCAATGAATCATTGATTGAATAGCAATGGTGATAAGTATTTACTGTGTATGGAATTGATAAGGACATTGGCACTGCAATTGCCATTCGCTCTAAGCTAGCAGGATACAGGATAGCTGAATCTACTGGATTTTTATCTCTATTTAAATCCGTTCGCTCGGTACTCTCTTCTTGAGAAAGCCTAACCAGCTCTGAAATGAATTTTTCGGTTAAATGATTGCTATATGTTAACAATGCATGAGCTAACGGCTTTATCAGCAATACATGTTCGGGAATTGTTTCAAATACTCGTTGAACACCTATCCCTTGTTTTTTATTTCGTATCGGATTCCACTTTAAAAATTCATGGATTAGTACCCAACCACTTTGTTCATCAATGCTTATAAATCCTTCTTGCATTAATTCAACAAGTGCACTTTTAACCGTTTCCCTTGTCCAATTTAAATCTTCCATTAGATAACCACAAGGTGCACGAAAACAACCTACCATATTGGTATGCGGTCCAGTCAATAGATAAACAGCCAACAGCTTAGCTTGGTCAGATAAATGTTGTGTGGGCTTATTAGACCAAAAAGCAGTGGGTACGGCGCCATAAATTCTCATCTCTCTTTTCTCCTATGCTAATGATTGTTCAATCTTGTTATCAAGAACTTGCTCCTTAAAATAAATTCAAGAATCAACTCCAATTTGAGCCTATCCATAAGTTTCCTTAACGATTCGAGCCTTCTTGTATCATGAGCCTACCGCATTTCTTGTTAAAAGTTTTTGACAAATTTAAGACTTTTGTTGATATGATTTTCTAGTAAAAAATATTTGACTGGTCAAAAATCAAGCCAATTTATTTTGACAGCGTCAAAATTGAACAAGCATTTTTAAATTAAAAAAACACTCTTACACGATAATTATCTCTGCTGTTAACGTCACACATAACTCATTAATTATTATTTTTTAGTGCGCGCTTCATTAGTCAAAGAATTGTCAAAAAAATTTAATCAGAAACCCTTTAAAATTCATATCAATAAAGTAAATAGAGGAAGCAATTGTATGCAACCGCGTTTAATTCGTTTAAGGGATGCACCTCAATATCTGGGTATGGATAAAAATCGTTTTAATGCGGAAGTAAGGCCAGCCATAACCGAAATCCCTATCGGTAACCAAGGCATTGCTTTCGATAGACTTGATTTGGACGCCTGGGTCGAGCATTATAAGCAGTGCAATGGGCGTCCTACAAATCTTAGGAGGAATTTATGGGACGCAAACGAATGCCAGGCCTCATTAAAAGAGGCCAATATTGGCATATTAACAAAAAGGTTGGCGGAGTCAGAATTTGCGAAAGCACTGGCACTGATAAACTTGAGGAAGCAGAAAAATACTTAGTCAGACGTTTAGAAACCATACGTCAAGCAAAAGTATATGGAATAAGACCCAAACGGACATTTCGGGAAGCTGCTACAAAGTATTTGCTGGAGAACCAGCATAAAAGGAGTATCAGGGTGGAAGCGGACATGCTAAAGATATTAGATCCTTATATTGGGGATTTATCCTTAGAAGCAGTTCACATTGGCGCTTTGCAAGCTTATATTGATAAAAGGCGAAATGAAGGTGTAAAAACGCGCACAATAAATTATGGGCTGCAAGTCACGCGTCGAATACTTAATCTGGCCTCAAGTGAGTGGATGGATGAAAATGGGTTAACGTGGCTACAATTTGCACCGAAAATTAAATTATTGCCTGAAATTGACGCTCGCAAACCCTATCCATTAAATTGGGCTGAACAAGAACGGTTGTTTGCACTTTTACCATTCCATTTAAAAGAAATGGCTCTTTTCGCGGTAAACACTGGTTGTCGAGATAGAGAAATTTGTCGCTTACAGTGGAAATGGGAAGTACAAATTCCAGAACTAGGTTCAGTATTCGTTATTCCTAATCAATATGTCAAAAATGGTGAAGAGCGTCTCGTTGTAATTAATACTATTGCAAAAGCAGTAATAGAAAGGCAACGAGAAAAGCATCCAATTTTTGTATTTACATATAAGGGTAAACCAATTGATCGCATGCTAAACAATGGTTGGAAATTAGCTAGAATAAAAGCAAATTTACCATCAGTACGTGTACATGATCTTAAACACACTTTTGGCAGACGATTACGTTCTGTAGGCGTTAGCTTTGAAGATCGTCAGGACTTGTTGGGTCATAAATCAACACGAATCACAACACATTATTCTGCTGCAGAATTACGAAACTTATTTGATGCAGCAGATAAGGTTTGTGTTAAAGGTGAAGTATCAAAATTCACTTTATTACGGCCTTCAGCAGACTGGAGTCGCGCAAAAGTCGCGCAAGCAATTTTATAGGGGTTATGGATATTAGCTTATCTTATTGATTTTGTTGGTGCTGGCAGTCGGACTCGAACCAACGACCTACTGATTACAAATCAGTTGCTCTACCAACTGAGCTATGCCAGCATTTGTTGGATTTTGGGAAGGACTATTGTATGCAAAAGGCTCCTCCCATGCAATGCCCTAACTTACTCGCCTCAAATATAGCCGGCATATGCAAATAACGCTTGAGTTTATCGCCAGTCCCTTTAAAATCAACCCTCAGCCATATGCGCCCGTAGCTCAGTTGGATAGAGTACCTGGCTTCGAACCAGGTGGTCGGGAGTTCGAGTCTCTCCGGGCGCGCCATTTTTATCATTATAAAACATATAGTTATGTGATGGCGCTCTCGGCATATTCCTTAATCTCACATGTGTTTGTGGGATTTCTACGGAACCTAGTCGTCGTATTATTCATATCACTATTCATTCGCTTCAATAAAGTTACTACTAAACCCTGTTCGCTACGACTACAGACCAGATTTGCTGCCTCGTACAACTTTTGAATTTCTGCTGAAGAATAGTGCGTCGTAATTCGTGCTGACTTATGACCCAATAAATCTTGTCGATCTTCAAAATTCACACCAGCAGCACGTAATCGCCTTCCATACGTATGCTTCAAATCATGAACACGAACTTGCATTAATCCAGCTTCTTTTCTTGCTCTTTTCCATGCAGAATTATTCATTCCAGTCACGGGATTACCATGATATGTGAATACCCATTTTGAATTATTTCCACGAAGTTGCTTGATCACTTCTTTGGCAATATCATTAAGTATCACTAATCGATCTTCACGGTTTTTTATAAATTCACGTGGAATTAAAAATACCGAGGTTCTTAACTCCGGTATTGGTATTTCCCACTCCCACCTTAATTGACACACTTCTTGTTCCCTGCAGCCAGTATTTACCTTAAATAAAGCCATGTTATGTAAATGTCTTGGCAACTGATTAAATAGCTTATCTTGTTCCTCCCAAGATAGTGGATATGGTGATCGCACATCTATTAATGGTAACAACTTAATTTTGGGTGGTGAATGTAGCCATGTTAAACCATATTCATCTAACCATTCTGTTGCAGCCAAGTTCAATATATGGCGAACTACACCTAACGAAAGATTAATGGTCTTCACTTTTCGCCCTTGTTCTTGCCTTGCCAGAATGAAAGGCTGTAAAGTTCCATTATGTATTTGCTCTAAGTGTAAATTTCCAATAAAGCTATCTAAGTGTTTCAAGTGCATCGCATCATCACCGATACTTGATTTGTGTTGATTTTCCAGCAAGTATTTTGTTGCTGCTTCCCTAAAAGTCCGCTTCGTTCGCACACCATAAACAGTTGCTTGTCGAATACCTTCAATCCGATGCGCTAAATATCTTTCCGCTTCTTCAAGCTCACTTGAGCCAGTGCTTTCTGAAAGGCGAATTCCGCCGACTTGTTTATCAATGTACCAGAATCCACTACGTTTATAGAGTCCTGGTGTTCTTTTGCGTCCCATAAATTCCTCCTACGATTTGCAGGACACCCATTGCGGCTCTTATATTGATCTGCCCAAGCATCCAAGTCAAGTCGGTCGAAAGCCACACCCTGGTTCCCGATGGGAATTTCAGTCACCGTTGGTCTAACCTCTGAATTAAAGCGATTTTTATCCATACCCAGATAAGCAGGTGCATCTCTTAAGCGAATTAAACGAGGTTGCATAAATACTCTCTCTTTGCTGATTTCGCTCTTAGTTTATTTAATTAGCTGTAAAAAAGTTTTGACAAATTTTTATATCCGACAAATGGAATGAAAGCGCGTAAATAATCGGGCGAAACATGATTGATGAGCTGACAAATTAATTTCCACTTCGTCAATTTTGACGAAGTGGAAACAATGTGTTCTTTATTTTTATTAGGATTTTTCCGGGAATTTAATGCAAATTTCCTATCCTAAATATGTCAAAACATTTTGACAGATTCTTGCATAGGATAATGAAACACGGATGTTTGAGCGTATAAGACCATGGATAAACGGGATGAAGCAGCAACATTGATGCGTCAACTCATTCGCCTGATGAAGACGCAAACTGCAGTGGCTAAGGCGTTAAAGACTAGTAAACAGCGATTTAATTATTGGTTTAATCATGCGAATCAGGTTCCGTATGAGCAAATATTAGCCATGGAAAATTTGTTGCGGAAAAAGCAGCAAGAAATATTACGGCTTGCAGTAGATGAAGAAAAAACATCTCTGACAATTTCACAAAAGGTTCATTTAGCAATGCAGAATGAAATACAAATGGGGAAACGGCAAGGAAAACGGACCGATAGTGTAACCGGTCGAACGGATGATTTAGTTGCGCAATCAGCTGGTTTTAAAAACAGAACCTATTTTCGTTATGCCAAAAAGGTGGTGAAATTGGGTAGTGCAGAATTAATTACAGCAATGGATAAAGAATTACTCTCAATACCACAAGCAACACGATTGGCCATAATGCCACACGATTTGCAACAAAAATTGCTGCAAACAGAAAATATGCAGCTTATCGGTGGGTGTTTAAAAAATCAGTTTAAATTACCTAAGGCAATCATTAGAAGTTTAAAAAAAGTAACCTCCTTGTTAGCACAACATAAAATGTTACAAATTGCTGAGCACCATCATAAACTTCCATTAAGGTTTGTCCTCATAAGCTTAATCGCCCATGCCAATTCTTATGGTCAATTCCATTGGCAACCGAATCAATTACAAAATGAAATACTACCTTTTGTGCCAATCGATTTCGTAAAACTATTGAATGTACTAGGTCAGTGTCAACTGATTGAGTACATCAAAATAAAGGGAGAACCCTTTGGACAAATCTGTTGGCAACAAGTGTTAAAACAATAAATGTTTAGAGGAAAATTAAGATGAGAAAATATGGTGCAGTACCAACCGCTCTTTGGGAGAAAATAGCGATGCAACGATTAACCGACCAGGCTAAATTGTTAGCCGTTTATCTGCTCACCGGACCCCATACAAATATGTTGGGTTGTTTCCGAGCCCCTTGTGGTTATTTAATGGAAGATTTAGGCTGGGGTCGTGAGGCAGTTCAAAATGCTTTAACTGAATTGGTTCGGGTTGGTTTTTTAAGTTGTGATGCACAAAGTGGTTGGGTATTCATACATGACTTTATCAAGTGGAATCCCATCCAAAATCCCAAACAAGGATTAGGCGTCAAACGGTTATTTGAAACCATCCCAGAATACGTTTCATTGCTTAAACCCTTAGCCAGTACGTTGTTAAAAGAAGGTCATCATTTACCAGAAGAATTTATTAATCAATTAATGATTCTTACGCAAGAAAAAGATGCAGAACCCATTGTACTCAATAATATTTCTGCTGTAGATATTAGCATAGAAGAGAATATTCATCCTGCTGACAAACAACCACAGGACTATGTGTATCAAAATGGTTCAACTAAACGACCTGATATTTTGAATCTATCCATTACGTCAGTGGGTCAACATCAAGAGCAACCGTTCAATGGCGCATTTAAAAGTTCAATAGAGCCCAAACAGCATCAGGATGTTTTACCTGTAACCAATGGTATTAACTTTTGTGCGACTTCTTTATCTCAATCACTCAATAGCGAAAAAGAATTAAATGATGACAATGAAAAAAACAACTCCCTTAACCCAGATACAACCGGTGAAAAAGCACATACCGTTTCAGAGAGTATACCGTCCAAACAAACCCAACAGCAGCAAGAGATTATTACTATATTTGAACACTGGAAAAATACGCTGCAACATCCTGGTGCCATTTTAGACACCAAACGAAAAAAATTAATCCAACAAGCTTTGAAGATGGGTTACAGTGTTGACCAACTTTGCGAAGCCATTACCGGTTGTTCTTATACACCACATAACATGGGGGAAAATGACCGAGGCCAACGTTATGATGGTTTGCATATCATCTTACGTGATGCCGATCAAATTGATCGCTTTATTCACAACTGCCATACACCACCTAAAGTAGCACATCCAATAGATAAATTATTACAGGCCAATCATATGGCTGCACAAAATTGGCTGAATCAAAAAATGGAGGAATCTAATCTCCATGAAGCCAACTGATATGAATGCATTTACACAACTGATGATGGGTTTGGGTGTACTCTATAGTAAATCCATCCATGCCATACTCATTGAATTCTACTGGCATGCTTTTGTGCGTTATGAATACAGTGCTGTAAAAGAAGCCTTCCAAGCTCATATCAATCATCCAGATACAGGACAGTACTTTCCCAAGCCTGCGGATATCATTCGTTATCTCGATGGGAGCACACAGTCCCGAGCACTACTTGCTTGGACTAAGGTGGTCCAAGCTATTCGTAATCCAGGTACCAATATCACCGTGGTCTTTGATGATTTTCTGATTCATTCAGTGCTGCAAGATATGGGTGGATGGCTTACTTTGGGATTGGTTAAAGAAACTGAGCTTCCCTATCGAGCAAAAGAATTTAACCAACGTTACGGTGCATATGTGCTGCATCCACCAACTGGTTACCCCAAACAGCTCACCGGTTTCTTTGAGCACCAGAATACACAACGAGGCTATACTGCCACGTCACCTTGTTTGTTAGGAGATGAAGCCAAGGCATTAAGTGTTTATCAATACGGCTGTCATCCATATGTAAACCAAAGAATTTCTGCATATCTAGGGGTGGAACAACAGAGCCCTATTTTAAACCACGAGGAGTAAACCAATGCATCAGGATAAAACCCAAGAACTAGCAGTTATTGCTGCTAAATCACATCGACTGACAACACTAACTAATGGCAAGCTTAGAATTTCTGTGGACGTTGAGCCAGATTATCAAACAGCTGCTTATGCATTGTTTAGTCAACCCGATACTTTAGTCGCACTAGCAAGACTAAATCCAGTTATTTATCAGGAAGCCTCATCATGATTAACCCGTCTGAAGACTTTACTGGCTATGTCAAAGCACGCTGCGCACAATGGGCAGATTGGTATAGCCGTGGCAATTTTTATGGGCTCGGCTATCCGCCTTGTTCATTAGAATATCGTTTACTTAAAGAAGGTTGTATTCGACATACACAAAGCGCACAGGTACTCCCTACTCATGAAGGTGCAGAAGAAATTGAAGCTCTCGTAACCGCAATGAGTAAACAAAATCGAGTGATGGCGCTGGCACTACGTTGCCACTATTTCACTACTGGCAGTTTACGCCGACAAGCGCAACGTGTGAATTTATCTCATACGCATTTTAAGCATATCGTTGATATGGCCCACCAATGGTTGGCTGGGCGATTGAGTCGGTATTAAATTGATTAATAGCTAGTAGTAACCTGATTTATATATTATGCATAGCGGGCAATTCTCTCTTATGATCAAACAAACGAGTAAAAAACAAATAATACAAAGCCACAAGGATGATCTAATAAATAATTACACTCCAGCATACGGGTTTGCAATGAAACACGATACCCACAATATGATCTCTTCCCAATAAATGCCTCCATAAAAACAGCCTCTGATGCCCTTTTAAATACAGCAGTGGCAACACTTCATTGAGGGTTGCCGCACTGCGCATATATGGTAGGAGCAGCAATGATTTAAACTGGATTTTTGATACTTCCTCGCCTCGATCGCGCACACGCGGCACCTGTACTTTGACTTGACCAATACCCGTTCTGATTTCTTGCTCTGGCAAATAACCATTCCGCACAACACATGATTTTCCATCTGCTAAGATGTGAAACTTCTGTTAAAAATATCTCTAATTCTGATTCTATCGCTTCTGCGATAAGCCGCTTGGCACCACTGCGCAATAGCTCCGCTAATGTATCCACTAATACTAGATTTTTTAATTCAACTCCATTATTATTTCCCATGGTGTGCCTTCTTCTATATCGATAAATGCGTTGAACTCAATCAGGATACACCACTTAGTTCCTTTATTTAACCCTGTACACAAAATTTGAATATATCTCAGTAACTTTTAGCAAAAGTTTATGCTAATGAATAAATTTCATTATATATTTAAAATTTAGTAGTTTAACAAACTAGGAGTCAAATTATGCCATTGGGGAAAAAAATTGCTACCTTGTCCAGCGCCTCTTTCTACACAATTATTAAATCATTAACAACTTCGCCACGAAAAATTAATTATTCTCCAATTATTTTACAAGTCAACCAATTTATCCAGCTAAATGTTACCGAAAGAATTAAACAAATTGAAATTCACGATCGCCAACGAGTAATTTTAATTAAAGAAAATGGTGAAAAAATAGCGATTGCTTTACATTTCATTGGATTACCGCCAACCAATTCTCATTATGAGCTAAAATTTTTCCTTACGCACGCAGTAGTTAGAATTAGTCAATTTAACGATGGCAGCTATCGATTAGATACGAATTTAAGAGGTTTAGGTGGAGGTCAAGGCTCATCTAAAGCAAGCAATAAATTAAGCAGCTTGAACAAGGGTGATAAAAATTCTTTATGGGATGCTTGCCAAGCCGGCTCATATAAAAAAGCCAACAAAATTCTAAAGAAAGAATGTTACGCGGCGGATAGCTTTATTTTGCAAGATGCCCATCATGAAGAAAACTATTCTTGCCTGAATCAAGCATTAAATAGTAAAAATGAAGACTATTTGGCTGTTGTAAGATTACTTCAAGCAAAAGGAGCAAGTGTTAATTATGTTGATGCCAATCAGCAGACTCCTTTGCTTATCGCTATTTTGAAAAGTAGCAAAGCTTCTCAATCTGATGTAGACCTTATTCGATTTTTAATAGAACATGGTGCTAACGTTAATTTTGTGGATAAATATGGAAATTCCTTACTTCATAATGCTATTAAAAAAGACCTAAAAGAAATAGTGGATGCACTCATAGAAGGTGGCGCTGATGTAAATGCTACCGACAGCATTTACGGCACATTGCTTCATAGAACATTAGTCAATGATGTTGATATCAATCCTGAAATGGCGCGACCACTCATTGAAGGAGGCGCTAATCTAAGCACAATTGATAGAGCCGGTAATACAGCGTTTACTAGGGCAATTAAAATTAATAAACCAGAAATTGTTGAATTACTCCTAAAAAGAGGAGCTGATCCAAATGCTGTTGATACTATTTATGGAACAGTTTTCCGCCATGCGATCAGTAAAAGTGAGCAACTTGCATTGCTCTTATTCGATGCAGGCGCTGACATCAACATTTTAAGAGTGCGACAAGGACCTTTTGCTCCTTCTTTTCCTCAGAAAAAAGAATCCGTATTGTATGATGCTGTTTTTCACGGGCATGTAAACTTAATTCGTAAAATGCTACCCATTATTAAGAACGGTGAGAATGAGCAACTATTGGGGGAAGCGCTAAATTTAGCATGTTCAATGGAAAGAGAAGATATCATAAAGTTGCTTTTAGAAGCGGGTGTTAATCCTAGGCTTATTTCTTATGGGAATTATAAAAAAATGCCACCAAGACTAAAGGATTTTATTCTAGAAAATAGTAAGCAGGATGAGGAAACTTTACAACCTATAGCACTGCATATTACTAATGAAGTAACTTTAGCACTAAATGAAGACGTTAAACTTTCGTCAGATAAAATCAATGAATTAAAATTAGTACTTGTTCAGTCTTTAACTAAGCTAATCCCAATAGTTTGGTTAACTGAAAATGAGGATGCTGAAGTACTTCAAGCTCGTTCACGTTTAGCGCGAGCTATTAAAAAAAAGATACTTCCCTATATTAAGGATGATAATTTTGATCCAATTAAGATTGCACGGGCAGTTAAGATAGCATCAACTTCTTGGAAACATAAAGAAGAAAAAATTATTGAAGAAGAGAAAGTAAGGATCAAAAAAGAAACGGAAGAAAAGTACCAACAGCAAAGGGAAGATTTAAAAAGAACCAGAGAAGAAAAAGGTAAAGAAGCAAACGAAGATGATTATTTATACGAGCTTCATAGATCACACTATTGATTTTTTCTTTAATTCGTATAAATGGCGTATTTGACTATTCATTATCGCTACCCGTTGGGATATGGGAAATTTAAAGATACTTTTGAATAGAGTATGCAAATGCTAAATGGCAAAATCTTAAATTATGCCTAAGTACAAAAGAAAAATTAAAAGAAAACTATTGTTGTTAAAATTTCGGTACCCTCCAAGCAACTATAATAAAGCGAAGGAAGTATCAAAGCAATTAAAAAAGTTAACTGGAATAATAGTGCATGTATTAAGGTGAAACCTAACGAGTGAAATAATACTAGCAAAGACGATAAGGTTTCGTTTCTATGAACTGGTATGTTAAATTAGCAAGATAAAGATAGAGTGGCCAGAAAGGTAACTAATCTACCTGAATAAATTAGTATTTAAAATCAATACGTTATAAATTATTGCCCTTATATCGCTTCTAATCCATTAATATGTCATAATTCAAAAATTTTAAAAATGATTATAACAATGAAAGACGAGTTTCTTTCATGTTAGCGAAAAAAAGAAAAAGCATTATTTTATTTTGGAGAATTAAAATGTCTGCTCATATCTCAGGAAAATATGTTGCACAGTATACATGTAATCTTGCACGAAGTTTCCCCACAGGTATCATAACAATGTTGCTAGCAGCACTTGTATGGGCAGTGGATCTATCCGTTAGACCCTATTTACTTAAAATAATCTTAGATAGAATTTCTGTGAATACTCATGCAAATATATTTGCCTATATGGCTATACCAATTGTAATTTATTTGTTTATGTTTTTTTTATCTACAACTATATTTAGATTATATGGATATTTTGTGGAAATTAGAATGATACCGCAAATGCGAAAGAAAATAGCATCTCAAAGTATTCATAGTTTATTAGAGCAAAGCCAGCATTATTTTCAAAATCATTTTTCCGGTAGTTTAACAAATAAAGTCAACGATTTATTAAATAGTATTCCGGATATAATCCAAATTGTAATCGATCGTTTTCTAAGTCATGGGTTAGCACTTGTCATTGCTATATATACTTTATGGCAAGTTAACATAAAATTTGCTTTTTTGATGTTTGTTTGGGCCACTTTATTTATTATAGGATCACTCATCTTTTCAAAACGTTTAGCGCATCTGGCTGACACATGGGCAGAATACAGCGCAAGTGCAATAGGGGCAATGCTTGATGTGTTATCAAATATTCTGTCCGTAAGATTGTTTGCAAGAAAAACAGAGGAAAAAGAAGTTTTTAGTTCTACTATTAATAAAACCGTTAAAGCTGAACAAAAATTGCAATGGTCATATTTTTGGGTCTGGTTTTGTTATGGGTATTCATTTGTATTTATTCAAGGATTAAATCTTTACTTTTTATTAATAGGCAAACAGGAGGGCTGGATTACAGTCGGTGATTTTGCCCTTGTTTTAACAATAAATATAGCAATAATTGATTTTCTTTGGCAATTAACTAAAGATTTTTCACAATTTTCTAAATTGCTAGGCAGAATCACACAAGCTTTAAGAACATTTTCTCATATTCCCGATATACAAGACAACCCCAATGCAAAAAATCTTTACGTTTATAAAGGAGAAATTATATTTCATCAAGTAAAATTTCAATATAATCGTACGCAAAGACTATTTCAAAATAAATCTGTTATTATTGCGGCTGGACAAAAAGTAGGCTTGGTTGGTTATTCAGGAAGCGGAAAAACAACTTTTGTAAACCTTATTTTACGTTTATTTGATGTGAACGACGGCTATATTGCAATTGATGGCCAAAAAATCTGTGAGGTAACACAAGAATCCTTAAGATCAGCCATAGGGATGATCCCTCAAGATCTATCATTATTTCACCGTAATTTAATGGAAAATATAAGGTACGGCCGAACAGATGCCACCGATGAAGAAGTCATTGCTGCCGCCAAAGAAGCGCACGCACATGAATTTATTTTGCAGCAGCCAGATCAATATGAATCGCTTGTTGGTGAACATGGTGTTAAACTTTCAAGTGGGCAACGACAGCGTATTGCCATTGCCCGAGCAATTCTAAAAAATGCCCCTATTCTAATTTTAGACGAAGCTACATCACAACTTGATTCGTTAACAGAGAATGATATTCAGGAGTCATTATGGAAATTAATGCAAGGTAAGACAACTATAGTTATTGCTCATCGTTTATCAACTTTGCTGAATATGGATCGCATTTTAGTTTTTGATAAAGGAAAAATTGTTGAAGATGGAACTCATTCACAATTATTAGCCAATGAGGGCATCTATACAACTCTTTGGCATACGCAAGTAGGCGGTTTTTTACCAAATAAGAAAACAAATGAAGCACTCGGTTTTGCATAATGTTATGGGCGGCTTCCTAAGAGATTATCCACTCTTGTCTGCCAAACAACCTTTGTGATTCAATGCCATTATCTCTGCAGGCTTGAATAAACTTATCTGATTCTAATATTTGAGGTGAATTATCGGAATATTTTAATGCCATAACATAATTAAGCCAGGGTTCCTGACCCATTGCATAAACATAGGCCTTTTTACATTTTGATTTTTCCGCAATGGTCCATGCTTTATCAAAATTTGAACCTGATAATGTTCTATTCCTATCATAGGTTCTTTTTAATGGATGAGTTAAAAGTGGCCCATATAGCCAAGTTAGTGGCGCACCATCACATTCCATTCCTAAAAATAGTATATCCAGTGCCCCTATTTTTTGAAAAATATGGTCGTATAAGCAAGGTTCGAGATTATTTGAATCTGCTGCAAATAAAAACTTATTTCCTTTAAGTTGTACACAATAGGATAGCTTAGATTGAATGTTAAGATCTGAATGTTCTCCTAAAAAAGGTAAAGCTATAATTTCACCCTCGTCTAAGGAGATACTTTCCATCTCCTTAAGTTCAATAAGCGACGTAAATCCAACATGTTGCAAAATAAGTTTAATAGATGGATCTTGCAAAGCACCGCCCTGGTTGCTGGGAAATACAATATGCCCAATTTTATGCCTTAGCTGTAATAGGGTTTCAAACATCAAATGATCTTGATGGTTATGGGTAATGACAACGTACTAGAGATGTGACGGTAAAACCGCGAGAGTGAAGCGCGCTAATTCATCTGATTAGCAGAGATAGCTAATA
>CAYSGV010000024.1:0-15457 GCA_964430685.1 uncultured Gammaproteobacteria bacterium | reverse complement strand
CGGTGAAGCATTGCGCGCAGATATAGAGCGTGCTTGTATGTTGGACAAACAATATCATGCACGTTTGTTTATTAATGATCATTGGGAATATGCCATTGAATATGGTGCATTTGGTGTACATTTGGGACAAGAAGATTTGTTAAAATGTGATCAACACAAAATATTACAAGCCGGCATACGTTTAGGCATTAGTACACATAGTGAAAGTGAATTGAGTGTAGCCTTGGCGTTGCAACCTTCTTATGTAGCCTTTGGTCCTGTTTTTCATACGGCATCGAAAGTGATGCAGCACGCAACGCAGGGCATTGAACGATTAGCGCAATTTTGCCAATTATCACCGATACCTGTGGTTGCTGTTGGTGGCATTCAATACCAAAATTTACATGAACTATTATCGACTGGTATCGATGGTGTGGCGGTAATGTCTGCAATAGTGAATCATCCGCAGCCGCAATCTGTTATCGGAAATTGGATGATGCGCATCAATCAAGCATAAGGTATAGAGGTCTAATCCCGCTGGCTGATATTGCGACCGTAAAAAATTTCCAGCATTTCACGACGAAGTGCTTTTTTGATCTCATCTATCTCAGCTTCGCTCAGATCATCTACACCAGAGCCAAATAAATAGTTAGAGAGTTTAAAATCTTTTAATAGCATTTTTGTGTGAAAAATATTTTCTTGATAAACATTAACGTCGATCATTTCATAGCGGTTACGCGTATCGGTGGTTAAGTAATTTTGAATCGAATTAATTTCATGATCGATATAGTGTTTATCACCATTAATATCACGGGTAAAACCTCGCACGCGATAATCCACCGTCACAATATCCGAATCGAAACAATGTATTAAATAGTTCAATGCTTTTAACGGGGAAATCACGCCACAAGTTGAAACATCAATATCGGCGCGAAAAGAACTAATGCCATTATCTGGATGGCTTTCAGGATAAGTATGTACGGTAATATGGCTTTTATCTAAGTGTGCCACAATCGCATCCGGCAATGGGCCAGGTGCTTCCGTATTGGTAAAGTTTTCATGATTATGCCCTTCAGAGATAAGCATGGTCACTGAGGCACCCTGGGGATCATAATCTTGATGCGCGATATTCAAAATATTGGCGCCAATAATTTTCGTGACGTTGGTTAAGACCTCAGTCAAGCGGTCAGCATTATAAACTTCATCAATATATTCGATATATTCTTGCCGATGCTTTGAGGTATTGGCATAGCAAATATCATAGATATTAAAACTTAGCGTTTTCGTTAAGTTATTAAATCCGAGTAGTTTGAGTTTGTCACAATTAAAATGTTCAGGCATCCTAAACCCCCGCTGTCGTTAGAGTATTGGGACGGCCACCAATGCCTGGATGACCCTAAAAAGGACCCGATCGTACAGCATGAAAACTGCAGACGCAAGTATTCAAAGATGAAAGTTTGGGATATTTACCTCCGGCGGTCGTCGAATAACGTTAGATGCCATGTTCGTAGTCCAATCATTGGCTATACTGGAGCTATGAAACAACAAGGAATTTACGAAAAACATGGACAATCACCAAGAGTTTAGGGGCTTGAGCAGCTCAGAGGTTGCAAAGCGAGTTGCCAAGGGACAAGTCAACCAAGTTGAACGCTTCAGTACACGCTCAATACCCAGTATTTTACGCAATAATATCTTGACGGTATTCAATGCGCTGCTCAGTGGTTCAGTATTGGCACTTTATTTCATTCAGGCCTATATCGATGCCATCTTCTTACTTACCGTAACGTTAGCAAATGTGGTGTTAGGTATTTCTGAAGAGTTGCGCGCCAAATGGGCATTAGACGCAATTGCTTTACTTAAAATAAGATCAGCAAAAGTAATTCGTGACAACAAAAAATTAACAATCCCTATAAATGAAGTCGTCATTGATGATTTAGTTGCTTTTGGGCCTGGCGATCAAATCGTTGCTGATGGTGTATTGGTTTCATCAGGCTATGTTTCAATCGATGAATCTTTATTAACGGGTGAAGCGGAAGGTGTTGTTAAAAATACCGGTGATCATCTCTTATCCGGATCGTTTTGTTTTGTTGGCTCGGGTGTGTATCGCGTAACAGTTGTCGGTAATGCGGTACAAGTAAATAAAATGACGATGCTGGCTAAGTCGTATAAAATGTATCAAACACCCGTGCAAAAGCAAATTAATATCATCGTGCAAATATTTACCGGAATTATGGTACTGTTTGTCTTCTTATTGTTATTAGCCAGTTTCAGTAAAAATCTTTCTATGGCATCGAGCATTTTATCTATTGTAACGGTGATTAAATCTTTGGTACCGGAAGGATTAATTTTAGTGGCAACTTTAGCGTTCGCGTTGGGTGCTGTGCGGGTAGCTAAAAGTCAGATCTTGGTGCAGAAAATAAATGCGATAGAATCAATGTGTCATGTCACGATGTTGTGTTTAGATAAAACAGGTACATTGGGCACTAACCGATTAGAATTTGTAGACATCAAAATATTGTCTGGATCGGAACAAGAAGTAAAAGAATGGGTGCAAGTTTTTCTTGGCGCAGTAACAGATAAAAACCAAACTATTGTAGCACTTGCTGAACATTTTCCTGCGATTTCAAACCAAGCGCTGGCTGAAGTACCATTTTCTTCAGAAAATAAAATTAGTGCCGTGTGTGTACAATATAAAGGTTTGAGACATTCTCTTTGGTTGGGTGCACCTGAGGCACTGCAGGAAAAACGATTTAGCTATAGGCATTATAATTTACTTAATGATTTACGACATCAAGGCTTGCGGGTTTTACTTTTTGCGATGACGGATAAACCATTTCCGCAAAAAAGTGGCTTACAACCTTTAGCATTTCTGGTTTTAAGTGATGAGTTGCGCTCAGATATTCGTCAAACCATTCAATTTTATGAAATGCGCAACGTTAATTTAAAAATACTATCTGGCGATCATCCTGATACGGTAGCAGCATTAGCCAAACAAGTTGGAATTTCTGCGCACGGCCGATTAATTAATGGTAGCGAACTTGATCAAATGGATCACAAACAATTTCGTAAAGTTGCTTATCATGGACAGTTTTTTGGTAATTTAAATCCACAACAAAAACAGGAAATTATTAAATCTTTACAAGAATCAGGTGAGTATGTTGCTATGGTCGGTGATGGTGTAAATGACGTATTAGCTTTAAAACAAGCAGATGTTGGCATTGCACTGAACTCAGGCGCGGCAGCGGCACGTGATATTGCTGACATTATACTATTAGAAGACTCATTTACGCATTTACCGAAATTATCACAAGAAGGTGATCGCATTCTTTATAATATCAAGCGAATTGCCAAACTTTTTATTACCAAAAATATTTATTGTATCTTTTTTATTTTATTTGCCGGATTTATTGGTTTAGAATTTCCATTATCGCCACGCTACATCACCTGGATTGATTTATTGACCATTGGCATTCCGGTTACTTTTTTAACCATGTTGACACCTTATATAAAAAAGCAAAATATTAAAAACTTTTTTGCTGATACGGTGTTGTTTGCCTTGGCCGCGGGATTACCTATTTCTGTGTGCGCACTCTTTATTTATGCGAATTTCTCCTTGCTGCAAGAGCAAGGATTACAATATGGTAAATCAGCAGCTGTAACCATTATTATCATCTTAAATTTATTCATTGTGTTTAAAGTAACCCGTGCGGAGCGGAGTAAAATTTCATTTGGTCAACGTCGCTGGTTGATTTGGTTTGTATTAACCGCGGCATTATGCATCCATTTGCTTGCACTCTATTGGCCACTAATACAAGAATTACTGGGATTGGTTATGTTGAAATTCACCGCTTGGCTGCCAATTCTGCTGGTGACACTCATAGGCATCGTTATCATGCAAGGATTATTCAAACGAGCGCAATTGCGCGGTAATGATTAGTTTAAGTACCTGGATGCATTTATGATTTATTTAATTGTGTGCCTGCAGGCTGTTTAGTCGCAGCGGCTTTGGGTTCAGGTGGGGTAACCGTTGGTGCTGGCTTGTACAACCCAGGTGAAGCATCAGAATTCGCTGGTCTTGATGGTCTCTTTAGAGATGGTACGGTACGAGTGATATTGCCTGGCAGCCCTCTTAACTTTGGTTCGGTTGCTGCTACTGGGATTGGTGTCATTGTAGACGATGGCGTACTCGGTAATGCAGGAGCCGGTGTTAAATTTGCAGTTGTGGCATTGACCTGTGCTGTACTTGGAGTTGCAGGAATAGATAGTTTGCTCAAAGCTGAAACTGGCGCTGCTGGTTTCAACTCAGGCACTGGTGCTGAAGCGGATGGTTTACTTGCAACTGACGCTAATGGTTTGCTTAACTCTGGTGCTGAAACTGTACCTGATGGTTTATTCGTCGCTAGTACTGGAGACGAAGCTGGTGTTGGTGGTTTACTCGTGGCTGGAGCTGATGCTTTGCTCGTGGCTGGAGCTGGCACTGATGTTTTGCTCGTGGCCGGTGTTGGAGCTAATGGTTTACTCTGGACTGGAGCAGATGGTGTACTTGCAGCCGGCGCTGATGCTTTGCTCGCAGCTGGTGCTGATGCTTTGCTCGCAGCTGGAGCTGATGATTTACTCGCGGCTGCAGGCGCTGATGGTTTGCTTAGAGCCGGAGCCGGAGTTTTACTCAAAGCTGGAGAAATGTTCGGAGCTGGTGCTGATGGCTTGCTTGCAGCTGGAGTTGGTTCTTCTTCAACCAGTGGTGCTAAGGGAAATTTCGTTATGAGCCTATTGAGGATTTCCAATTTCAATTCGGATATGTTCACACCCGTTGCAGCAGAAACCATACAGGTATGTTGAAATTTATTTGCTCTAGAAAACTCCTGGAGTTGTGCCGGGGTTATTACTTCCCCAACTGGATATGTTCTCTCGGAAAGCAATTCACATTTTGTTGCTACTAATATTTTAATAACATCGTGCTTATATTGCATGTGTGACGCTTTTAATTCGCGTAGGTGACCCAAACTAAGCAAAGAAAAAATTTCCGGAAAAGGTGGATGCTTTTGGTTAACAATTTCTATTATCTCGCCAATTTTTTTATAATCAAATGGCGGCAATTCATTTGCTGTGGTTGATTTAACTTCCTCATCACCTAATAATGGTTTTACCAATGTGTGTAGCGTATTGGTATCAAACAGGTTAAGTAGCTCTGGTACAAATGTGCTATCAGCTTGGTTTGAACTCGCTGTTTTTGCAGCCAAGGCAGCAGCTTTTTTTTCCATTGTTATTGCATGTTGTTTGTCTAATTGCCATTTTCTAATTTCGATTTCAATAAGTTTGTGCTTAGTTTCATCATGTTCTGCTTTTTTAGTTTTAATATATTCCCACACTTGTTCAATCGTTGGAAAAGGAGTTTTATTCGTTATAATTTTAGCTAGAGCAATAATATTTTTTTCTGCAGCACTTAGATTTTTTTCATTTCGATATGCTATTTCATCCGCTACAGCCATATTCAATACGCATGCTCTTATTTGTCTATAGAGTTGTTGCGGATGAAAATCGTTTTCAAGTCCGCGCAATGAACTTGGATCTGTAATATCGCAAACAAATATGATCACATCTGCTTTTGAAAGTTCTCGTGGATAACCGAAATGAAATGTTGGACCTAAAATCGCTTTGTAATCTTTGGTAAAATCATCAAATTCCAAGCGAAACCGTTTGCCTTCGTAATGGGTAGATAAAAATCCGGAACTCTTTCCACGGGTTGGCCCCATATTTTCTGGACAAGAGTTTTGAGTCAGCCGTAACATTAAGCTTGTTTTACCGCTGCCATTTTCGCCAATGATTGCTACGCGAAAGGAGTTTGTATTCGCAGGGTTTACGGTTTTTGGTGCAGCTGGCTTGAGGGGTGCTGGCGTTTTTCTATCCATCAATTATCTCTTATCTGACTATTGTTTTGTAGCTATGATAGCCATGCATCATATCAAATTAAGTGAACAATATCAATAGATTATGGTGTTTTCGGACAGGCGTGCCTTGTGCGAATTGGCAGGAACTTACAATAATCTGGGTAACATGATAGGGTATTGTTAATAAAGGACAGCAATGGAGTGTAGAAAATATGACCAGCTTAACGATGCGTGCAGCAGTGATTCCAGCCTATGGCGGCGCAAATGTTTTTACCCTAAAGGAAATGCCACGCCCTACCTGTGCACCTGCAGGCGTCTTAATTAAAAATGCAGCCGTGGCTATTAACCCAATTGATTGGAAAATTCGCCAAGGTGCGCTGCGATATCTAATACCACTAAAGTTTCCGGCTATTTTGGGGTTTGATATTTGTGTTGAAATTTTAGAGGTGGGTAGTCAGGTTACATCATTTAAAAGGGGCGATTGGGTTATTGCACGGTCACAATATAAAGACGGTCGTGGCTATGCAGACTATATTGCATTAGATGAAAAATATTTAGTTAGCAAGCCTAAACATTTATCCGCCACCGAAGCAGCATCACTACCATTGGCAGCGGTTACCGCATTACAAGCATTGCGTGATATTGGCCGTATTGCAGCCGAAAAAGAAGTAATGGTAATCGGGGCATCCGGCGGGGTAGGTTTATTTGCTGTGCAATTAGCAAAAATATTTGGTGCTAAAGTTACCGCTGTATGCAGCGGCGAAAATGTAGCAATGGTGGAAAAACTAGGAGCTGATTTCATCATTGACTATAAAACCACATCAGTCTTTGCGCATCGAAAAAAATATGATTTAGTTTTTGATGCAGTGAGTAAACATAATTATTTAGAAATTAAAAATATATTAAGTCGCCGCGGTATCTATGTGGCAACATTACCTTCCCTGCAATCTACATTAGGTTTATTGATGAATATTTTTTATACTTCTAAGTGTTATGTTGTGATGAATAAAAATAATGCGCAAGATCTTCGTTATATTGCACAACTCGTTGAGAGCCATAAATTGCAGACTGTAATTGATAGTGTTTACCCTCTGGCAGAGGTTGCCAAAGCACACCAACGTAGTGAAAGTGAGCATGCGCACGGTAAAATAGTGTTGGATCTGGCTGGTTAAACGATGCAACAAAAAATTCTATCTATCAAAACCAATGGTCGAGAAATAAAAAATATTTCAGATGTCGTTCGTGATACTGTGCATCAATTGGCTAAGACAAAAACTGGCCTTTGTCATTTGTTTTTACAACATACGAGCGCATCACTTATTATCTGCGAAAATGCTGATCCCGCTGTACGATATGATCTAGAAGTGTTTTTTTCACGCCTGATCCCTGATGGTGATCCACGTTATACTCATACTGCAGAAGGTGATGATGATATGCCTGCGCATCTTCGCACGATCTTAACGCAAAGTAGTTTAACCATTCCGATTTGTGCCGGTGAGCTTGCATTAGGGACGTGGCAAGGTATTTATCTTTGGGAACATCGTTTGGGACGATATGAACGAACACTGATTGTGACTTGTGAAGATTAGAAGAAAATGATAGCTCCATGATAATAGCTATCGGCAATATCACGAAGCAAGACTGAGTTTACTATTTTCAATCAGAGTTTAGGCGAAGGTGCGCTCGGTAATGAATCTGTTGCGATTGATACAGATCTCATGAAATGATGATTCGTGAGCAGTGATCCAACATTTTTTGGTATCGTACAGGGTCGTTTCGTCGAACGTTCTGAGCTTGAACCTGTCGTACTGGGTTCTGATCCACTCATATCACTGAATTCATCGGTAGATTCTGGGGAAGGATCAGATGAAACGTCAGATTGAAACTGATCATCAAGCGATGATGCTGCCGGTGCTGTAACGACAACGTTGCCGCTAGAACCTGCTGAAAACTCTGCTGCGGAATCATCCACCATATGTGCTGGCCTCTTTAAGTAGGGCACAAGCGTACGTTTCTCTGGATTGCCATCATAGTCCACCGGCGGATGTTCAGTGGGGGGGCTGTATTCATCTTTATTCAATAAATCATCTGGTAATTGTGTCGGTAGACCTTCTGGCACTGTATCAGCGGAAAAGAACCTAGAATATGGATTGGGAAATAGTTCATCCATCTCAGATAGACCGGGAACAAAATCAACAGCGCTATCTGCTTTAGGTGTATAAGTGGATGGAGTCGGATATATGTTAGTGTTAGCTAAGTATCCAGATAGCATTGCATATGCACCGTTAGACATGTAACGGTCACTGGTTGCAGCAGTTTCAGTATGCGCAGGCGCTTCAATTGCCGTAGGGGACGATGGTGCAGCTGGAGGCGCTGCTGGAGGAGAAAAATGATAAGGCAGCAGACGAGAAAAATTGGGAACCCGTGTACTCGTTTGTTGCGCAATAATCATGGTTGCCGGCGAAGCTGGTTTTAATTTACATTCGTTCGTGTAACTTGTTAGTTCGTCAGCAGAAATTGCTAAAGCAGTTATAGGATCACATAACCCAACAGCGACCAAACCAATTCGTTGCCTGATTAATTCATCAGTAAAATGTGGCGGGAGTGGATGATCGTAATCGGCTAATGCCTGTAAAAATATGGTGCATAACGTTTGATCGAGATTCATTTCTTGGCAGATTTCGATTACCTTTGTGCTGAATAGATTAAGAACGAGTGGTTTAACTGCTGGTAGTGCAGTCGTTTTATTTTCTAAAAATTCTGCTACGGGAATTCGATTAGCCAGTAAAAACAATTGCTGTGTTTTTAAGTGAGTTATTTGCTCACTGGTTAATTGGGCAAAAATAGCAATGGGTAATAAATCACTGGTAATTAACATTTGTAATTCAGAATTTGCCAAAGATTGACGCTGTTTTTTATCTAAAGAAAGGAAGGTTTGCAAAGTAAAACTTTTAAAACGTTTTAAAAATGTAACCGCATCGGAATTTAAATATATCAAAGCAGCTCGATCACGAAGTAATTCATATTGTGCATCGCTTATATAGTTATTAAAAAATGGGTCGGATAAGTCGATGAAACCATTGTAAATTGATGGATAAATTTGCTCATCTTGAATACACTTAATATGTGTAAAAGAAAACGAAAGGGCTTGATCTTTGGTTAATATTTTTTTCTTGATTAAATCTTGTATCCGCCTTGAAGACAATAAGTTTAATTGCGCATAATTGAGCTTAAAAAATTCATCTAAGCTTAGAATATTATCTCGTAATAGAGATATGATATTAGGATAGAGTATAAGTTTTTGATAGTTTAATTCTGAAAGCTCACAAAATTCTTTGAAACTGATTTTTTTTGAATGAATTAAAATATAAATTGACTTCTGTTTCGGATCATATTCTAAATTGTTTTGTTCTGGGTAATTTCGCATCCATGCTGCAACATAATTAGTTAGAACTTCAGTAACGGAAATAATGCCCATGTTTATTAGGATAAATATTTCAGGTTGACATAAAACCAGGCATTGATAGTAAGTTAGTTTCGCGACTGTTTTACTATCGATTTTATTATTTTCAAGCAATGAGAGTATATTTTCCTGACTAAAATTAAAAATTTCGGAAGAGGAGACCGTAAGCGTGAAAAAATTTTCTCGACTAATGAATCCGTTTACTAATGCTTCAACGAATGTTGGCACATGGCTTAATAATCTGATTTGACTATCATTCAGTCGTAGAATTTCTTTGGCGCTAAAGATTCCAGTTATAATGAGTTGAATAATAGATTCCGAAGTGAAGCATAATGTCTCTGCTCGAGTAAGCTTGTAAGCCTCTACAAGTGTAAATTGATCACTACATACCAAAATACCAACATTTGAAGCTAACATTTGAAACTGCTGCTCCGTTAGGTTGCGCGCCTGTGCATGCGTTAATTTTCCAGCGTTTAACAAGTTCACGATGTTGTCATTTGCATAAACAAAAATTTGCCATTCAGTTAACTGACAAAACTCATCTAAAGATATTGTTTTGCGCGCAACGAACGATCCCAGCGAGGGATGTATGGCCAAAATAATTAATTGTTCACGTGTAAGTAACGCTAACTGTGTTGGACTAACGGCTCCGCGACGCAATATTGCATCGAGTTTTGTATAACGACACCATGTTTTTTCTTCCAGCGTTTGCGGACGGAAAGTCAGCAGTGGATTAATCGGTTTTGTACTGTGTAAATTCGCGCTGTGTTTTTTGTTAAACGCTTCTTTATCTTCAGGCCGCATTTGATTAATCGCGGCGATTTTATTCACAATTTCTTCGCGTAGGAGCTTTTTGAAATGCTCAATCTCACCAGCTTGGGCATAATCATCTGGATTGAGAAAAAAGTCGCGGATCTTCTCAAGCGCTTCATTGTTTTCAACGTCAAGCGTATTGTGTTGTTCAATGGAACTGAGTGCTGTGGTTAGGTGAGCCGTAATGATTAGTTTATCCAAATGATCACGAAATAGTTCCTGAAATTGCAGTAGGGTGATGATGCGTTTTTGGATCAATTTTATAACGAGCAATGATAAGCCATTTTCTGTGATTGGACTTGTTTCATCATTCTCTGTGTACAGCGCACCGACCAGTTTTTGTTTGATGGGTAATAACCCAGTTAAAAATCTGTTTTGATATTCTACATATTGTGGCGCTGAATCGACACCGAGTTGCATCGTTTGGGTAGATGTATGGTCTGCATCGTCTTTTTGATGGGTGGATTGTAATGTTTCAAGAATATTGGAGAAGCATTGCATCATCATCTCTGAATTTGCATCATCCGGCCAAAATTGTGCAATGTACTGTTCCAGTTCTGAAAAGCGACTATCTTGTTTTGGCATAACGTGATGCGAAGCACCACCAATAGTTATATAGATTTGCGGTTGTATAGACTGATCAGGCACAGATTGGAGTTCTGCTCGGTACATTTTATTTTCCTATTTCAAAAATTAATATAGTTATGTAGTTTTTAATAGCATGGTCATTGACTATTGTTATAAAAATTAACGATTGGTGTGTAGCAGAGCAAGAAATTCATTGCGGGTGCGTCGATCTTTGCGGAATGTTCCCAACATCACAGACGTAGTCATGGTTGAATTTTGTTTTTCAACACCGCGCATCATCATGCATAAATGTTTGGCTTCGATGACAACACCAACACCGTGCGCGTGTGTAACATCTAAAATGCTTGTGGCAATTTGTTTGGTTAAATTTTCTTGAACTTGTAAACGCCGTGCAAATAAATCCACCACACGTGCGATTTTGGATAAACCTAGAATACGACCGTTCGGCAAATAAGCAACATGGCATTTACCAATAAAGGGTAGTAAGTGATGTTCACAAAGTGAATAAAGTTCAATATCCTTGACGATGACCATTTCATCCATATCGGAAGAAAATAAGGCGCCATTGATTATTTGTTGCAAGTCTTGTTTATAGCCTTTGGTTAAAAATTGCATGGCTTTAGCAGCACGTTTTGGTGTGTCGCGTAAACCCTCACGCTCACTGTCTTCGCCGATACTGGTCAAGATTTGTTTGTATAATTCGTCAATCATTTTGTTCATCTATTTTTTGATATTTAACAATAATTCCGTTGTGTAACTGATTACACTTGTTTTATCTCACTACTTTGTTCAGAATACTGAAATATGCGAATTAATTCAAGGAGTCTAATAATGGATTGTATTTTCTGTAAAATTGCTAATAAAAGTATTCCAAGTGAAATCGTTTATGAAGATGATGCTTTGGTTGCTTTTAATGATATCCGCCCGCGCGCACCAACACATCAGCTCATTATTCCCAAAAAGCACATTGCTACGGTGAATGATGTGCGTCCTGAAGATGCTGGTTTGGTGGGGCAGATGATATTAGTTGCGCAGAAACTCGCCAAAGATTCAAAGCATGCAGAAAAAGGTTATCGACTGGTGTTTAACTGTAATACCGCTGGTGGCCAAGAAGTTTACCATTTGCATTTGCATTTATTAGCGGGTCGACAAATGACTTGGCCACCAGGGTAGAGGAGAGAAAGGAACCCTCATCCGGCGTCTATACCTTCTTTTGTATTCCTCTTGATCTCTTCGTAGCGCGAACTTAGGAGCGAAAGCTCCTAGGTCCGCGCTACGAAGAATAATTAATGACTTATGTGTAATTAATCTTCCTCGTCTTCTTCCCACGATAATGCGCCGCCCGATTGGTATTCTGTGACGCGTGTCTCAAAGAAGTTTTTCTCTTTATTGAGATCCATAATTTCACTCATCCAGGGGAATGGATTACCAACGCCCTTGTATTGCTCGGCTAAGCCAATTTGCGCCAGTCGACGGTTGGCAATATATTGTAAGTATTCTTTCAACATCGGTGCATTTAAACCTAAAATACCATGCGGCATGGTGTCGAGCGCGTATTGATATTCTAACTCTACCCCTTCTTTAATCATTTGAATCATTTCTTCTTGGAAGGCTTTGGTCCACAAGTGTGGATTTTCAATTTTAATTTGGTTGATGACATCAATACCAAAGTTTAAATGCATGGATTCGTCACGTAAAATATATTGGAGCTGTTCCGCTGTACCAGTCATTTTATTGCGTCGGCCCATCGATAAAATTTGTACAAAACCCACATAAAAGAATATACCTTCAAACACAACGTAAAATGCAACTAAGTCGCGAAGTAAGCGTTGATCTGTTTCGGGTGTTCCAGTGTGAAAGTTTGGATCACATAAACTTTGTGTGAAACGCAATGCCCACTGTGCTTTTTTGGCTACCGATGGAATTTCACGATACATATTAAATACTTCACCTTGATCAAGGCCAAGGCTCTCAATGATGTGCTGATAGGCGTGCGTATGAATTGCTTCTTCAGATGCTTGTCGCAAGAGATATTGGCGGCATTCTGGGTTGGTGATATGCCGATAAGTCGCTAAAACTAAATTATTCGCAACGAGCGAATCTGCCGTGGCAAAAAAGCCTAAATTACGCATGATAATGATGCGTTCGTCAGCTGTTAGACCATTAGCACTTTTCCACAGCACGATGTCTGCCGACATATTAATTTCTTCAGGTACCCAATGGTTATGTAAGCTGGTTAAATATTTTTTCCACGCCCACGGATAGGCAAAGGGAACGAGTTGATTTAAATCCAGTGGGCAATTAATGATGCGCTTGTCTTCAACGCGTATACGTTCGGCACCCATTTGAATTTGTTCTAGACCGGTATTCACTTCACTGATTTTTGAGGTGTTTTGTTGTGGCAATATTTTTGCTAAAAAATCAGCGGTGCCTCCAATCGGTGCTTCTTCCCATTCAAGTGATTCTTCGAAATTTTTAACTGCTTCAGCCATTTGGCTACTCCTTTAACTATAACTATAAAATAACTTTATTTCTCTTTCCATGCTTACTGACAAGCTTCGCAATCAGGGTCGTCTATTGAACAAACACCTGGAGTGCTACTGATTTGTACTGCATTTAATGAGGTATCAGTGATGGTTGATTTCTCAGTATGGCTGGCGCCCATCGTGCGCAAGTAATACGTTGTTTTTAAACCCAGTAACCAAGCGGTGCGGTACAGTGCATCCAGTTTTTTACCAGAAGGCTTGGCCATATATAAATTAAGTGACTGAGATTGATCGATCCATTTTTGGCGACGTGATCCAGCTTCAACGAGCCAATTTGGATCAATTTCAAAAGCAGTGGCATAAATTTGTTTTAATTCATCTGGAATGCGATCAATACGTTGCACACTGCCATCAAAATATTTCAAATCATTAGCCATAACTTCGTCCCACAAGCCAAGCGCTTTTAAATCATTGATGAGATAAGGATTGGTTACTGTAAATTCACCCGATAGATTCGACTTCACATATAAATTTTGGTAAGTCGGTTCAATGGATTGTGTCACGCCACAAATATTGGCAATCGTTGCTGTGGGTGCAATGGCCAACACATTCGAATTGCGCATGCCTTTTTTGACCTGTTTGCGTAATTCATCCCAATTCAAACGCGTTTGCGTGTTTTGCATGAGATAATCTTTACCATTACGTTTGCGTGCTTTGGCTACCAATTGAATTGAATCAATGGGTAATATGCCTTGACTCCATAATGAGCCAGCAAAACTTTCATAAGCGCCGCGTTCTGTTGCCAATTTAGTTGAAGCTTCAATAGCATAATAACTCATCAATTCCATTGATTCGTCAGCAAAATCGACCGCTTGTTCAGATGCATAAGGTAAGCGCAATTGATACAGTGCATCTTGAAAGCCCATCATGCCAAGCCCAATGGGTCGATGACGCAGGTTCGAATTACGTGCTTGCACCACTGGATAAAAATTATAATCGACCACATTGTCGAGCATGCGGATGGCAATTGAGACGGTGCGTTTTAATTTTTCACGATCGATTGTGCCATTGTGAATATGTGCAGCTAAATTAACACTGCCCAAGTTGCAAACCGCAATCTCATCAGCCGAAGTATTGAGCGTAATTTCTGTACATAAATTTGAACTATGCACAACACCCGCATGTTGTTGTGGCGAGCGTAAATTACAAACATCTTTAAATGTTACCCAGGGGTGGCCTGTTTCAAAAAGCATAGAGAGCATTTTGCGCCACATTTTTTCTGCGGGAACTTTTTTAAAATTTTTGATTTTACCGCTGGCTACTTTAGCTTCATAAGCAAGATAAGCTTTTTCAAAGTCAGCACCATAGAGATCATGTAAATCAGTTGCTTCATCTGGGGAGAACAGAGTCCATTCACCACCTTCGAAGAGCCGCATCATGAATAAATCAGGGATCCAATTAGCGGTATTCATATCATGCGTGCGACGACGTTCATCGCCAGTGTTTTTACGCAGTTCTTGGAATTCTTCAACATCTTTATGCCAAGTTTCGAGGTAACCACAAACCGCACCTTTACGTTTGCCACCCTGATTAACTGCCACCGCCGCAGCGTTATACATATTCATAAAGGGTATGGGGCCTAAAGATTCACCATTCGTGCCGGCAATATATGCACCCATCGATCGCACATAAGTCCAATCGTTACCTAAACCGCCAGCATATTTAGAAAGTAAACAATTGTCTCTTAAGGAATTACAAATTCCTTCCAAACTATCTGGAATAGTGGTGAGATAACAGCTGGATAATTGGGGGCGTAGTGTTCCTGAATTGAACAGTGTGGGTGTAGAACTCATGAAATCAAAAGTGGAGAGCAAATTATAGAATTCAATAGCCCATTTTTCTTTATCTGTTTTTTCAGCAGAAGCCAAGCCCATGGCAACACGCATGAAAAAAGCTTGTGGAAGTTCAAAACGATTTTTATCTGAATGTAAAAAATAACGATCATAAAGTGTTTGTAAACCCAGATAAGTAAATTGTGCGTCACGTTCTGGGCGCAAGGCATTGCCTAATTTGACCAAATCAAATTGTTCGAGCATAGGGTCGAGTAATTTTAAGCTAATCCCTTTTTTAATGTACGCAGTAAAATATTGTGGGTAGCGCGTAGCCATGTCAGCAGCGCTCACACGCTCTGTACTGAGGCCGAGAAAGGACAAAGCTTCAGCCCGCAAATTATCCAATAA
>CAYSGV010000023.1:0-15647 GCA_964430685.1 uncultured Gammaproteobacteria bacterium | reverse complement strand
ATTATTAATCGATGATGTCTCGACTACAGGCTGCTCACTGAGGGTAAGTCGTAGAAAATTACTTGGTGCTGGCGCTAGAACAGTTTGCTGTTTGAGTTTGAGCAAATCGTTTGGGCCAGACTCTGTCCGTTCCTTTAGCTCTTCAGCAGCACAGCAGGAATTAAATAGATTAACAAGTGTCTTTCCAGTACTGCGTGAAAACGGACAGGTCTTCCAAGATGCCACTAATAAGCCAGATAAAGAAAACGATCATTCGCCGGCAAAATTAATTAGACTCAGTCGATCACCCGTTTTTTCTTCGCAGCGTCCACTTGCTCAGAAAACCAAAAAACCATTATTAACCATACCAGCTGCGTTTGCATTGTTCCGACAAAACACCTCAACAGCACCTACAGCGACAACCCCATCAGTAGTGTCTTCGCCAACAACACCATCAAGTAATAGTCCTAGAGGAAGCAATTCATCAACTTCAGCGCGCGTTAAAGAAAGCAGCATACCAACTAGTCCAAAATAAAGTATTTTGAGTAGGGTTATTCAAATTATTCGAAAAATCAATTACAATTGTAACCCTACTTTAATTAAGGATATTATATGTTAACAGGAATGGATGTTTTAACACTTCGGTTTTTAGGTTGGCCGAAATACAAAAAAGAAATACAAAATCTAGTACTTGCAAACCCATCACTCGCAGCAGATCCTGCGGCTCTGTTCATACTTGCACAAGAAAAAATTGATCAAAAAATTAGCGCGCAACAATTCCAGCAAGCGCGCGAACAAGCTGCAAAGACCATAGCGCAAGCACAAAAAGAAAATATGGCTATACTTGTTCCTTTTGATCCAAATTTTCCGCAGCAATTATTATCAATTGATCCGCCGCCCATATTATTATTCGTAAAAGGTAACGCCAACGCCCTTGCCGCGCAAAAAACCGTTGCTGTGGTGGGGACACGAGAGCCTTCTGAATTCGGTCGAAACGCTGCGCATCGTCTTGGTGGATATTTCGCCCAACAAAAATTTACCGTGGTTAGTGGTTTAGCATTAGGTTGCGACACGGCAGCACATTCCAGCTGTTTAGAAAATAAAGGCATAACAATTGCTGTCTTGGCGCATGGTCTTGATACAATTTATCCTGCTGTAAATAAAAAATTAGCGCAGCAAATTATTCATTCTGGCGGTTGCTTAGTGAGTGAATATTTGCCGGGGACGAAAGCGGAAAAATATTATTTCATAGAACGAGATCGTATTCAAAGCGGCCTCAGTCAAGGCATAGTCGTCATAGAAAGCGAAACGGACGGCGGCACCATGCATACGGCACGCTTTTGTCAGCAGCAAAAAAGATTACTTGGCTGCGTTGTGCATCCGAGTACTACAAACGCGCAGAGCATTTCTGGAAATACCAAATTATTACGAGATGGTGCAAAAGCAATAAAAGATGATCAAGATCTAATGCATTTTATTGCGTCATTACCCTTGCTAAAGCAGTTTGCCGAGCCTGAAAAACCACAAACAACTTCACTTGATATCCGCGCTTTTTTGACGCCGACCGCGACAGCGAAACGAAGTGGCAGTGATCTGAGAACAAAACCAGCGAAGACTGCAAAAAAAGAAGCCGAAACAACTGACGATAAGCAGAAGTTTCAATCATTTCTTAGTCAAAAAATCGATGTACCTGTTGGTAAGAATACCAGCCAAGTTGTTGATGAGAATTCGCAGAAACCAAGCGTCCCGCTAGCGAATAATATTTTGTAGCCTATTGGTGCGGCAGATGAATCGAGGATCTTTTTATCTAAATTTTATTTAATGCACATACCCCTCATCCGCCCTACGCAATCCTTCTCTCGCAAGCGAGAGAAGGAGTAAAAGTTTTTAATTGGATTGCGATTTTTCCTGCGACAAGGCTTGTGCGAACGCTTGAGCAAGCAGCGTATTTTTAGGTGGTGGTTGCATTTTTTGCTGATTAGTTGGCACGGTATTCTTTTTAGCAGTTGGTTTAGCAACACTAAGATCTTTACTTGGTTTTTCTGCTGGAACACTGCGCATTGATAAACTAATGCGTTTGCGTTTTTCGTCTACGGATATTACATAAACAGAAACAACTTGTCCGACTTGCACAATTGTTGCCGGATCACTGACAAAACGATCCGCCATAACTGATTTATGTACCAAACCATCTTGATGCACCCCCACATCAACAAAAGCACCGAAATCTGTTACATTCGTTACGATTCCAGATAATCTTAATCCCGGTTTTAAATCAGATATTTGTTGAATTTCTTTTTGAAAACTAACGGTTTTAAATTCCGCACGTGGATCACGTCCAGGTTTGGCCAGCTCTGCAATAATATCTTTGATGGTAGGTAAACCAAATTGATCCGTTACATAATCACTCGGATTTAATGATTGTAAAAAGCTTTGATTGCCAATCACTTCATTTATTGATTTATGTGTTTGCACCAAAATTCGTTCAACCACTGAATAAGCCTCCGGATGCACTGCTGAAGCATCCAGTGGATTTTCACCATCAACGATGCGTAAAAAGCCTGCTGCCTGTTCATATGTTTTTTCGCCCAAGCGCGGCACGCTTTTTAAGAATTCCCGGCGCACAAAAATTCCTTGTTTATTACGATATTCGACAATTTGTTCAGCAATTGATTGGTTCAATCCGGCTACTTGTTTTAATAATGCAACTGAAGCGCGATTAACATCAACACCCACTGCGTTCACACAATCTTCAACAACCGTTTCCAATCGCGATAATAATAAATTCTGATCCACATCATGTTGGTATTGCCCCACACCAATCGCTTTGGGGTCGATTTTAACAAGTTCTGCAAGCGGATCTTGTAAGCGACGAGCAATGGAAATAGCACCACGAATGGTCACATCAATTTTAGGAAATTCTGCAGCAGCAAGTTCTGATGCTGAATATACCGACGCGCCAGCTTCAGACACAATTGCTTTTTGTAATTTGAGTTCTGGATTTTCTGCGATTAATTCACTCACTAATTGGTCAGTTTCTCGTGATGCAGTACCATTACCGATGCTAATTAAAGCTACCTGATAATCACGACAGAGTTTTGCCAGCAATGTAAGCGCTTGCTTTTTTTCTTTACGTGGTGGATGTGGAAAAATAGTACAATGATTTAATAATTGCCCAGTTTGGTCAATAATCGCCACTTTTACGCCCGTCCTTAAACCAGGATCCAAACCCATTGTTCGTTTACCGCCAGCTGGTGGTGCGAGTAATAAACTTTTTAAATTTTGCGCAAAAACATGTATGGCGGCTTTTTGCGCCTGATCGCGTGCGCGCATGATCGATTCAAGCTCTAATTTGGGTAATAACTTCGTTTTCCACGCAAGATTAATCGTTTCTGCTAACCATTGATCAACACGTCGGTTACTTTTTTGAATGGAAAACTGATTGGCAATGATCTCAAGACAATACATGATTTGTTCTTCGAGCATAAGATTGAGTTTTAAACGCAATATGCCTTCACGTTGTCCACGCAACATTGCCAACATGCGATGCGAGGGCGCGCGATTAATTTTTTCTTGCGCATGAAAATAATCAGAAAATTTTTGTCCTTCTTGTTCTTTGCCCGGCACAATCTCACTAATCAACATTCCATTGTCCCATAAATAATCACGTAACTGCCCAACAATTTTAGGATCAAGCGCAAACTGTTCTAATAAAATTTGTCGAGCACCCGCTAATGCCGTCGCCGCATCATTCACGCGAAGTTGTGGGTTAATAAAGTCTGTGGCAATTACTTCTGGATCATCATTTGTTGCTTGTAATAATGCTAATGCTAACGGCTCAAGTCCTGCTTCTCTGGCTATTTGTGCTTTAGTGTGTCGTTTGGGTTTATAGGGCAAATAAAGATCTTCTATTTTTGCTTTACTATCGGCAGCATTAAATTCTGCCGCCAAGTTCTCAGTTAATTGTCCAAGCGCTTGCAAACTTTTTAAAATAGTTTCGCGACGTTCATTTAATTCACGTAAATATACGAGTCGTTCATTTAGTGTGCGCAGCTGCGTGTCGGTCAAACCACCCGTTATTTCTTTTCGATAACGTGCAACAAAGGGTACGGTTGCACCTTCATCTAATAATTTAACTGTGGCAGCAACTTGTATTGTTTTGACATTCAATTCGTTAGCAAGTTGCTCAATGATTTGATTCATGAAAAATACTACCTCGCTTGCAACATTAGTTGTTTCATCTTTTCCACTGCTTTAGCTAAACCATCAAATACTGCACGTGCAATAATACTATGGCCAATATTTAATTCTGTTATATCTAAAATCTGCGCAATTTTTTGCACATTATGATAATGCAAACCATGGCCCGCGCTAACTGCAAGCCCCTGCTCTTTGGCAAAACGTGCTGCAGTTGTCAGGCGTTGTAATTCACTTTCTTGTTCTTGACCGGAAGTTTCACAATAATGGCCTGTGTGCAGTTCAATTGCGCGCACACCACAATCAATGGCTGCTTTAATTTGTGGCAACTCTGGATCAATAAAAAATGATGTTTTAATACCTGCTGACTTTAATTGGCTACAGACATCACTTAATGATTGACTCTGTGCCATAACATTCAGTCCACCTTCTGTGGTTAACTCTTCTCGCTTTTCTGGAACCAAACAACAATGACTGGGCCGAATGCGTTTTGCAATTTCCACCATGGCAGGTGTTGCGCTCATTTCTAAATTCATTGGAATCTGTAAAACTTCTTTTAAGATTGCAACATCTCTATCTTGAATATGCCGCCTGTCTTCACGTAAATGAACCACAATACTATCCGCGCCATTTTGTTCCGCCAGCAATGCAGCAAAAACCGGATCAGGATAAATAATTTGACGTGCTTGGCGAAGGGTAGCCACATGATCAACGTTAACACCTAATAATATAGATGGAGTGGATAGGGGTTGAGACATGTCTATTCTCCTTTAATTTTTATATCAACGCTCGTTCTTATACCAACGTTGTGCGAGCTTACGCGTTTTGAGCGGAGTAGAACCGAGTAAATGAGCGAGCGCTGTGTGCGACAAAACTTTTAACTCCGACAATACAGCCGTATCGTATAAAATTTCATCTGCTAAAGCGAGCAAACTAATGCCACGAAACGCATTTTTTGCAACATATGATGTGTGCTGCGATTCACTTAGGGCAATAAAACCGCGTTCACGGTCAAAAATATAACGTTGATCGGCTTCTATCGGTACACCAGTTAATCCCTCTGCGCTAAGCGGTAAGGCAAATCCCAATAACCGTAACAAGTGCTTTTCAAAACAGCGCAACACCCAAGCCGCTGACGGTTCCGTTGTTAACCGTGCTAAGGTGTGTTCATATAAACAAAATAGTTCTGGAACAGCATCACCTTCTGCGACTAGACGTAATAATAATTCATTCAGATACATGCCACTCAGCCAAAGCTGCCCGCCCAATGCATAACTGGGTGCTTGTGCTTCTGCCGTACAGAGCGTACGTAAAGCATGCTGGCCACGAAACTCAACCCACAATGGCACAAACAGGCTAAGCGGTTGCCGTGCATTTTTTCTTTGCCCACGAGCCACCACGCGCACGCGTCCCTGCTCAAGGGTAAACAAATCTGCCATTAAACTGGTTTCGCGGTAAGGATAATGATGTAATACATAAGCATGCATGGGTTTGCATCATACTCTTGCTTTTGCCCCCCAACAATGGTTTTACCAACCTAATTCGCGGACACTGCCTGCCCCTACTCTTTTGTTACGGAGTCACCAAGACGCTCCTTAGTCCGCGCTACGAAGCCCTCACCACCACAACACCCAGAGGTTTAGACGAGGACGAAGCTCATGGAAACCACTGCAATTTACCAAGCAAACAATCATCTCCGTAGGAAAGATTAATTCTGGATCCTCGTCTCTGCGGCTGCCAGATATCTAATTTTCTTTCGCTATCATCATGCAGCCTTCGCACGAGAATGACGTGTAAGTGGGGGCCGCCCAGCCCCACTATGCCCGAGGAGGTTTGGACGGTATTTATCTTTACGCAAATAAAGCGCAGGAACCGGGAGGACGACGAACCATTGCGGAAAGAATAAATACCGTCCAAACCTTTACCATCCGAGCCATTGCTTCAGGGTATAAGCAGCCTAAACCTCTAACCCACCCTTTTACACTCCACCGCACAACTGCTACAATTGGTTAAGCGTGACCAAGCGTTCGACGCTATACCCTCAATAAGGGTAAACACCCTCGATAAGGGTAAACCAGTTATATATTGATAGCCTGCCTTGCCGACGATAACACCGAGCAGCGCGGGATATATAAATGAGGAAACGATTAAACGTACAGGTGCACAGGATAAATTTCGTGCAGCCTGAACAAAGAGTTAAATACTGTGATTGAAATATGGAGATAACTGTTTCTGCCTGATGGATGGACAAATAACTACTTCTTACTTATTAAATTTTAAAAATTGCTGATAATCCCTGTTGAATGGGAATTAAACAAATAGTGTGAAAGAGTACCTATTAATCTCATACGGGTTTTTAGCAATAATCAAAACAGGCCAGATTCTTTAGCACACCGCAACTTCAATCACCGACAACATATAAAGTTGAATACAATGGCAGAAGAAATGTTTATAAATGCGCGTAATCCGGAAGAGTTACGGATTGCGATACGTAAAGACCGCTTACTCAACGATGTTATTATTGAACATCCCGGCCAAGAGCGAAAACAAGGTAATATCTATTTAGCGGTAGTCACCCACTGCGAAGAAAGCTTAAACGCCATCTTTGTCCGCTATGTAGCTGATGGCTCAGCGCGGGATGGTTTCTTACCTAAAAGCGAAATCTTGCCTGAATATTTTAATAACAGTGAAAGTCGCTCATTTGACGACTTATCGGTAAAAGATATTCCCGAGGGCCGATCATTTTTAATTC
Organism: uncultured Gammaproteobacteria bacterium; assembly: GCA_964430685.1. Taxonomy (GTDB): domain Bacteria; phylum Pseudomonadota; class Gammaproteobacteria; order CAYSGV01; family CAYSGV01; genus CAYSGV01. Next base: position 8,719 of record CAYSGV010000023.1, on the reverse strand, counting down.
AAGTTGATAAAGAAGAACGTGGCACAAAAGGTGCTGCGCTGACAACTTATATCAGTTTAGCAGGCAGTTATTTGGTATTGATGCCTAATAATCCTAAAGCGGGTGGTATTTCACGCCGGATTGAAGGTGAAGATCGCAACGAACTCCGCGAAGTTTTGGCACAGTTACATATACCAGATGAAGGTGGCGTAATTATCCGCACCGCTGGAGTTGGCAAAAATGTTGATGAACTTCAGCGTGATTTAGATGTGCTGATCCGTCTATGGGATGCCATTAAAAAGTCGGCGCAGACACGGAATGGACCTTGTCTTATCCATCAAGAAAGTGATGCGATCGGCCGTGCGATCCGTGACTACCTACGCCAAGATATCACTGAAATTCAAGTCGATACACAAGAAGCATGGGAAAAAGCCTGTTACTATGTCAATCAACTGAAACCTGACTTTGTACACCATGTCAAACTGTACACCGATTTGATACCCTTATTTAACCGTTACCATATTGAAAGCCAAATCGAAGCGGCATTCCAACGGCAAGTAAAATTACCATCAGGTGGTAACATTGTCATTGACCACACTGAAGCGCTAGTGAGCATCGATGTTAACTCAGCTAAAGCAACGCGTGGTACAGATATTGAAGATACTGCATTACAGACCAATATCGAAGCAGCACGTGAAATTGCACGTCAATTACGTATTCGCGACTTAAGCGGCATCATCGTCATTGACTTCATTGATATGTCTTCTATTGGCAACCAACGTGAAGTAGAGAATATCTTACGCGAAGAAGTAAAAAATGATCGTGCGCGTATTCAAATTGGCCGTATTTCCCGTTTTGGTATACTCGAAATGTCCAGACAACGCTTACGGCCATCACTACGTGAAGCCAGTAGCGTCATCTGCCCACGTTGCAATGGACATGGTCGAATTCGTGCCATTGAATCACTTGCACTTGCTGTTTTACGTTTATTGCGTGAAGAAGCAATGAACAAAAAAACCGAGCAAATCGAAGCACAATTACCCATTCCAGTGGGCACTTACTTGCTCAATGAGAAACGCAGTGAAATTTATGAAATTGAACAATCTTACACTGTTAAGATCATTTTGATTCCAAATGAACATTTAGAAACGCCGCATTATGTCATTCGTAGTTATTCACAGGATGATCTACGTGATCGCCAACCGCGTGCAAGTTATCGGCTCGCTTATCGACCTGAACAAAGTTTTGAGGAAGAACCGCATAGTGTTGCTATGATCCGTACGGAACCGGCAATCAAAACTGTTAAACCAACGCTGGTACCACAACCTAAAGGAAAACCGGGAATACTGAAACGTATCTTTGGCAGCATTTTGGGTGAAGGATCGGCAACGGGTGATGCCAATCGTGAATCTGTTATTCCAGAACGATCTTTACCTACCACACCCACGCATAGCGAAACTACATCAGAATCAACACGACCAGGCAGAAGAGAAGGCAATTATGGGCAAAGATCGCATGGGCATCATGCTCGCCGTACAGACGAAGGCGCCCAATCTTGGCATCGTGAAAATAAAAGTACTGCAAGTTCTGAGGGGCAAGAATCCTATCATGGTCAGCAACATCATGGTAAACGTAATCGCCGTAATACACGTCGACAACGACCACAACATCAACACAATCCAAATCAAAATGTAAATCGTTACCCCTCACATACAACTAACATACCGGAAAGTGAAAGCGCGCCAGCCGATCGTCATAGAACAACAGTGCAAAGCGAAACACAACCAATTGCACCCAGTATCCCTAGAGAAATCAGCGCAACCATGGCACCTACTTCGGATCAAAAAACCAGGTTTGATCAGTCCACAGCAACGCCGCCAGTGCCAACAACACGTCCGAAATTCGAGCAAACTGAACACAGAGAACAAAGAGAGCCCGTAGCGCCTGAGCAAGCTGAGTATAGAGAGCAAATCAGTCGTCAAGAAAATATGCCACCAGCTGAAGATGCATCTATGGATCACGGTGATGTAGAAACAGTCACAACAGAAAGTAACCGTACAAGTGAATATGATGATCGTAAACGCAACCGACGCTATCTACGTAGTCATGGTTACCATCGACGTCGCCACCATTCGCGTTCGCAATCGACACCAAACAGTGGACATGAAGAGGAAACAGTTGTTGAACATGAATCGCGTGACGATGAAGATAACCGTTAAGTAATTGGTTTGACGCTTTGTAACATCGTAGCGCGGACCTAGGAGCCTCTTGGCGACGAGTCTGCGCTACAAATCAAGACAATGAGTAAAGGACGCTCCATGAAAAATATCCTCGTTTTGTATTACAGTCGTTATGGTGCCGTAGCGCAAATGGCACAATTTGTTGCACGAGGAGTCGAATCTATTCATGGCGCCGTGGCCACAATCCGTACTGTTCCATCTGTCTCACCCACTACTGAAAGCATTGAAGACAGTATTCCAGAATCTGGCCCATCCTATATTACACTTGAAGAATTAAAAAATTGTGATGGTTTAATCCTGGGCAGCCCGACACGATTCGGCAATATGGCTGCACCATTAAAATACTTTCTCGACACCACCTCTAGTTTATGGTTTTCTGGGCAACTAGCTGGAAAACCGGCAGGTGTGTTTACCTCAACAGCTAGTATGCACGGCGGTCAAGAAACGACTTTAATTAGTATGATGTTTCCGCTGCTGCATCATGGGATGATCATCGTGGGTGTACCCTATACGGAACCAGCATTATTGAATACCAAAACTGGTGGCACACCTTATGGCCCCAGCCATCTCGCTGGCGAAGAAAGTAAGAATCAGATTAGTGCTGATGAAAAACAGATGTGTTTGGTTTTAGGTAAACGTGTAGCCGATATTGCTGTCCGATTACAAAAATAAAATCACTCTCTTATGTTCTATAATGTAAAAGTTTTTCTGCTCTTAATGTCCGCCAAGCCAGCCAGCATGCTGAAATGGGTAACAAATCCGTTTTACCTAACAAATCATTAAAATTATTTTTTTGAATTTTATTGAGTTTTGCCAGCGCCAATTTATTCATAATAATGGTAAATCGTTGTGCAAAGCGGTCGTTAATAGGCAATTGTGCGAGACTCGCTCGGCTGCGCAAATGAATTTCACGAATGGTTTGCAGCAACAGTGGCTGCCAAGTGCTTATATTTGAATGATTCATTTCTATATCATCATATGGTGCAACATTAAAATATAAAATTTCACGCTGCCGGTAACCATTAAAATATTCGACACCATGGATCAAACCAAATATTTGCGCCATCTCTTTTGCATAAGTTAATGTTTGTTCGCTCTGATAACCAAAAATGTATTGCGTTAAGATAACCCAAAGATAGTGGTATGATTGTAAATGTTCATTAAATTGTTCTGCAGAAAAATGTGTTTGTGTTAAACGAATTTGTGTTGCAATCAAAACTTTTTGCAATGCACTTTGCGGTATATTGAATGATGAAATGATTGTGGCTAAACCTTTTGCCAGTGGATGTGTTGCCCCGTTTTGGTAGATACGCGTCAATTCCTGATACCACCACCCCAACTTTGCTAAAGCAATTTGCCGGTCACGGCAGGTTAAGGGGATCTGCTGAATTTCACTAAAATAAGCCGATAAGATTTCCGTCGCCTGCCGCTTATCTGCAGGCAACGATAAACCGCTGTAATAACAGCATGATCCGGGTGCGGCGATTTGATTTATGTGGTAATCTATTGAATTCATAGGGTTTTCTCTCAAGCGCTTCTCCCGCCAGAAGACAGGAAAAGGAGCTAACATATATATTAATAAACTTTTCTCCTGCTTTTGGGCTGGAGAAGAGCTGCACCGTACTCTTTGGTTACGGGTTCCAGACGCCGGATGAGGACTCTTCTCAATCATGGCTTTTCATCGCGAGCTTTGGGCGCTACACTTAAGTTTACTCGAAAACTCAAGGAAAATGCATACATGCGGGATTTCTTTTCCGTCAAAATATTAAAGATCCTATGGTACGTTCTGGCAACGTTTATCATTGTAAGCGCAATTTTAATTAGTATTGCGCGTGTCATTACCCCTACACTCAAACAATATCAACCCATGATACTTGCAGATGTGGCTGAAACCATTGGTTACCCGGTTTCAGTGGGCTCATTAGAAGCAAACTGGTATGGTCTTTGGCCAGCCATTCAACTCAACCAGGTCGATGTATTATCAACTGATAAAACCCAAAAAATACTACACATTGAACGAATTTATGTCGGCGTTAATATTTTAAGTACCTTTTATTCTCACGAATTGAAAACCACCAAACTCATTTTAACTGGCAGTAACATTGATATTTGGCAAAACGAGAAAAATGAATATTACTTAGGGGGTCAAAATGGCATACTCGTCTATCCAAGCACAACCGCCACACGATTCGATCCCATTCAATTCTTATTCAATCAAAAAGAAATTTCCTTGGAAAATTTTCATATAAAATGGCAAAAGGCCAACCAAGCTTTGCGTGAATTTAGCATATCAAATATTACACTATTGAATGAAACGTATCGCCACCGTTTATTCGGTGCTGTTACTTTTGGTCAAAATGAATCAACAAGCATTGATTTTATCATTAACTTACATGGTAACTGGCAAAATCCCAAAACATGGAAAGCAAAATTATTTCTACATGGTAGTGGTGTAAATTTAAAAGATATTTTAGCAGGACGAAATTTTTATGGCCTGCAAGTATTGGGTGGTTTAGCAGATTTTTCATTGTGGGCAACTTGGGACCAAGGTTGGCGGCACATCCAAACTGATGTTAATTTAAGCCAGCCACAATGGTTGTTCCCCGCACAAAAAGCTATTTTTGCATTACAACAGTTGCAAGGAAGATTTGCTATTGATATGGATAATAGCAATGGTAACTGGATTGTCGCAGGTGATCGCATATTAATTCAATTTATCGATCATGTATGGCCACAAACAGCATTTACAGTAACCAGTCAAATCAAACCACAAAATACGCTAAATACCAACACGCAAGAAAAACCAGCAATCGATCGAGATATTATTATAAAATTAGGTTTTCTTGATCTTAAAGATCTAAGTGCAGTTGCCACAAAACTCTCCAGTGTTCCCGATCAAATAAAAAGTCTTATTCAAACTTATCAACCGACTGGAAAAGTAAACTATTTAAAAGCACAATTATCATTGCATGATCAAGACATCACGAATTGGAGTATCACCACACAATTTGATCAAATACATACTCTACCCAATGGAAATATACCCGGCTTTTCTGGCTTAAGTGGCATCGTAAATATGGATCAAACGCACGGCGATGCAATGATTTCGAGTAAAAACTTTTCCATTAAGTTCCTTGAATTATTTCGACATCCAATTACCTTTGTTAAATTCTTCAGTCAAATTTATTGGAAAAAAAATCAAGATGCTTGGTTGATTCATGGAATTCCAATTATTGCTGAAAATAACGATGCATTAATCGGTGCATTACTCTCCTTAAAAATTCCTAACAACAATCAAAGCGCTGAAATTCAACTCGTTGCTAAAGCCAACGCTAATGATATTGTGAATGCAGGGCTCTATTTACCCATTAGTCAAATACCTAAGAGTTTAATAAATTGGTTAGACCAAGCTTTAGTCAGTGGTGACAACGCAACGGCCACATTAATTTTACGTGGTTCATTACAAGATTTTCCTTATCTCAACCACACCGGTCGTTTTTTAATTGAAAGTGATCTCAGCAACGTTACCCTTAATTATTATCCGAAATGGCCGAAGATTGACAACTTAGATGGACATTTAACATTCGATACAAATAGTATGCACATCACTGCCAATACCGGTCATTTATATAATAGTCAGATTGCTTCTATCAATGCTGACATTGAGAATTTAGCTGGCACGAACACTTGGTTAACCGTCACGGGTGAAGCAAACGGTCCGGCACAAGACGGGTTAAAATTTCTACAAGATAGTCCATTACACAACACGCTGGGTAGCAGTATTGATAAACTCACCGCATCCGGCCAATTAAAAACCACAATAAAACTAGATATCCCGCTAGATACGCAAAATCCAAATGATAAAATAAAAATTCAAGGAGATGCTTATTTACAAAATTCAAAAGTTGCGCTTGCGGACTGGAACATTCTATTAAATAACATCAGCGGACACATCAATTTTACTGAAAACAGTTTAATATCCGACAAAATTCTTACGGAATTATGGGGATTCCCCACCACCATACAATTTGTCACAAAACCCACAACAGGTAATGATTCACAAATACAATTAAATGTTGCAGGCAGGATGAGTAGTGCTATGCTGCAAAAACAATTCAAGCTGGATTTTTTACAATGGTTATCATTTACCGGTACAACTAATTATAACGCACTCGTGGAATTGGGTGCAAAGAGCGACCACAATATAAATGTAACTTCAGATTTGGTTGGTATGAATGTGAATTTGCCAGCCCCTCTTGGAAAAACCAGTAACACGGTGCTACCCTTTTCATTGATTCTGAATTTAAGCGAAAAAGCCTTCACTAATTTACGCATCATTTATGGCAATAAATTAAGTGCTGCATTATCGTTTCAAACCGTTAACCAAACACGCCAACTAAACAGTGGTGAAATTACTTTGAACAGTCCCAATGCTGCTTTTCAACAACAGCGTGGTTTAATTATTAGCGGCACACTCACTGGTTTTTCGTGGGAAACGTGGAAAAATTATTATAATTCGTTTGGCAGCAGCAAGAAAAGCAACACCAACGCAAGTTCGCCAAGTAATTCACTTATGCAACAAATTCGTCAAATTGATTTAATGGTACCCTCTTATAACTTTGGCGATTTACTCTTACCGCAATTTCGTTTAATCATGAATCGTTTGGCGCAAAACTGGGAAGTTACTGTGCAAAGCGATCCTCTGAGTGGCTCACTCGTCATCCCGCACGATTATCCACGTTCCCCGGTCGTTGCTAATTTTAGTAAAATTTTACTCGATAAAAATACTTTGGGCTCGGTGACTAAATCTCCTACAGCAACCAATTTTAGTCCGAGCAAAATACCGCCGCTTAATTTAACCAGTAATAATACCCGCTTTGGTGACATTCAACTGGGTCGCTTACAATTACAAGTCAATCCTATTGGTCATGGTTTGAATATTAATCGTTTTAGTTCCGATACGGGAAATCTAAATATTCTCGCGCAAGGAAGTTGGTTAGAACAAAGTGGGCAAAATACCACAACGGTGCAAGGACAGATGAGCAGCACAAATTTGGCCAAAGCACTAAAAGATTGGGGCTTACCTGGCGATATAGAAAGCAATGATGCGAAAGCGACTTTTAATCTCGTCTGGCATGGTGCACCTTATCAATTCGATAAAAAAAGCTTACAAGGAAAAATTTCGCTGCATTTTGGCGATGGTAGAATTGTTGGTATTGGTAATAAAGCCAGTCTTGCCGCTGGGCTTGGACAATTATTAAATTTATTTAGTATTCAAGAATTACCGCGACATTTACGTTTTGGTTTCAGTGATATGACCCAACAAGGTTATGCGTTTGATAACATGAAAGGTGATTTTGTCTTAAGCAATGGCCAAGCAGAAACAACCAATGCACAATTCACCGGCCCTCTTGCAGATGTGGGTTTAAATGGCAAAATCGGTTATGTGGATAAAAGCTTTGATATCGATATTGCTGTTTCACCTGAATTAACTTCTAGTTTACCCATTGTTGCTGCAATTGCGGGTGGACCTATAGCCGGTGTGGCAACATGGGCCGCAGAACAAATTATCAGTCCTGGCATTAAAAAAGTGACTACGTTTCGCTATCATGCGACCGGTAGTTGGGATGCACCCAAACTTAATCCGGTGAATGGAAAATCATAATTAATGTAAGTGCGTATCCTGTTCGTAGCCTCGATACAACGAGGGGGAATCGAAGATCTTATCCAGATTAATGTAAGATCATCGATGCAGCGCAGCGAAATCGAGTGCTATGATACTGTTCTTAAGCTTTTCTTAAGTATTCGAGGCTAAAATTTGTATACGCAAACATAAAAATATGCTGCAACAAATTAGAGATTAACACATAGTATTTTGGAGACAATTTATGGCTCAAGCAAAACATGAAACAACCACATTAACTGCTGAAGAAAAACAACAATTGGCAAAATTTAACGATGAAAATCCAACATTATTGGGAATTGTAAATTATCTAGTGACAGATGCTCCAATATCAGAATGTGAACCAAGATTTGCCGAATTTCGCCGTAAGTATCCTTTTAGTTTAGCCTTCGTACAAAAGGTTATTGCAAGCGGAGATCATATTTCAGCCGCGAAAATTCTTTTTTTCCGTAGGTTTAGAGAAATAAACGATCCTGCGGTATCATCTACTGCACAATTAAAATTAGCCATTGAAAAACAATTAAGTACCGATGCCCAATATTTACTTGGTGGATTCGCTCCAACACCAAATAAGAATGCGGCAATTAGTACTGTTTTCCGACATATTAGTGAAGAAGCCAGACTACTTTATTTAGCCGAGTTGACCGATCATCCTTTCTATGGTCAATTGATACTTCCCAGCATTAGCGCACAGCCTGAAATTCTAAATGGTGTAAAAACAGCTCAAGCAAATAGTGAAACAACAAAGTATCTCAATGCTTGGCAGGCATGCGAACAAATGATGGCGCGTACTAATGTTGCCAAACAAAATCAAGTT
>CAYSGV010000022.1:0-15822 GCA_964430685.1 uncultured Gammaproteobacteria bacterium | reverse complement strand
AACACTAGATACATGGCATCAATGGCAAGAGATTATTCATTACGCGCATATTATTGTTGCGCAACGTCCCCCAGTACATTTATCAGAATTGGCAGCCGGCACACCTGTGCATCAACTCTTGCAAAAACATTTGATTACCGTTAATTCACTACTCAGCCAATCTTTAGCGGGTCATATTATTTGTGAACCTACTACCCCGCTTGAAATCAGTGCTAGTTACATCCGCAAACAAATTCATAGTAACAAAAGTATTAATTATTTATTACCCGAACAAATATTGCACTACATCACTCAGCAACAAATATATAAATAACACTAATAATCTATTTCTTCTGTAGGTTGGATGAGCCCGAAGGACGAAATCTAACAATAAGATTTGTTCATCATCTTTCAAAGCGTCATTCCGTATAAATACGGAGTGACTTAACAATGCTATTGACTGAGTATATCGGGATGCATTTCAAGGAGAATGTTTATGAAAATCGTACTGGTTTCTCTAAATATCTGGAAAGGTGGCGCTGGAAAATATATTAAGCAACACAAAGCAAGTCAGGCGCAGGAAATTACATATACCGGTCAAGATGTGCTCAAGACTTATGATCACATTGCTGAACTGATTAATGCGCATAATGCTGATATTGTCGCACTTCAAGAAGTTGATTGTAAAACGAAGCGTATTTTTAGATTAGATGGTCCGCAAGAAATATCTAATCGATTAACACAAAGACAACCAAAAACAGCATGGCGATCAAGTTTTTTCAAAGCAGAAACACTTAAAGGCGGTGGGGAATATGGTCTTACAAATTTAACCAAGCTGCAACCTCGATCACAAAGGGAATGGGTGCTTGGAAAAGCGCTCCCTGAAGAAGAAAACCATGTTGCCATTAGTGACGAATATGTAATAAATAATGGCAATGGCCCTATTAGCTTTTATGTAATAAATGTGCATTTTGGACTTTGCGCTGATGATCAGGCGCATCAAATTCAAGTATTAAGAGAGATAATCGAAAATACTTCCCCAAATAAACCTATTATAATCTGTGGTGATTTAAATATTTACGAAACCGGAAGCTCATTAGATTATTGCGGTCTTCAATACGATGATTTGATGAATTTACTCAATGCATATTCATCAAGAAGAATTATAGATTTAGGACCAACAAATGCTGTAACTTTCCCCAAAAGTAAAACAAAAATAGATTATATGTTTTTCAGTGATGCTCCCGAGGGTCCTGCTAAAGATAAACTGAAATTTAATGTTGAAGTTATTTCAGGAAAAAATTGCAGCGACCATAATGGATTAAAGCTCACCATTTCTTGTGGTGAAACAAATTCTCAAAATATAACGATGACAAAGTGAGTTGCTTGAACAGAATACAACCTAAAGATATACTGGCAGTTATATTTGGAGGTAAGAATCATGCAAGGTAAAACATTTAGTCAAAATCCTAACGATTTTCATACTGCTGCGTTAAATAAGCAGCACACGCCGGAAAGTTTAGCGCAACTCGAAAAACGTTTAAAAGAGAATCCAGCAGGAATTAATGTACTTGCGCCTAGACCTAGTGTACCTTCTATATGGAGTCGCAGCAGCGATTCAATTAAATACACGCCCATACAATTGGCAATATTAGAAGACAATGAAGCAATTATTCGCTTGTACTTACCGTATGCAGACTTAACAATCGAAGGGACGTATGGTAGCGCATTGCATTATGCTGCTGCCTATTCCAAGCATTGTGGCACTTGGGTTATTCATGAAATTATTAATCGCGCACCTGAGCTCACTTCAAAACCATTCACTGATCCAAACCGAATAACGTCAACGCCACTACATTCCGCAGCAACGCACGATGAAAGTGGCGAAGCGGTTAAAGCCTTACTGGAGCACAATGCTGATATTGAAGCAATACAGCAACCCTCAATGTGGACACCGCTTTGCCAAGCAGTTAATCTGAATAATAAAAATGCAGTGATTCATTTGCTCAATGCAGGCGCGGATAAAAGCAAAATTACATTGCTCCGCGGCCAGCACTATTGGAGTGGTGAATGTGTTTTTACTTATGATCATCTTACTTTCCGTGATAAGCGTATTCCAAACCCGGATAAAGCACGAGAAGATGCAAAGCATGCAGAACTATTACAACTCATTGCAGAATTTTCCAACCCGCCTGCAGCAGCAAACAGCAAGAGCAGAAAGCTGCCTTCAAACCAAGTAGCTACTAAGCTAGATCTAAGGCCTTAGATTTAAATAGGATGGGCACTGAGCAATAGTTCCTTTGCCCACGCTACATTTAAAATGATAAAATGACATAACAATAATGGAGTGTGTCATGACGAAACGACTTGAGGGGAAAATAGCTGCAATTACCGGCGGAGCGAGTGGTCTCGGTGCAGCGATGGTTCAAGCATTTATAGATGAAGGCGCCCATGTTATTGTGACTGATATTAATGATGAAAAAGGTGAAATACTTTGTCAGTCTTTTGGTTCGCGCGCACAATATTCACATTTAGATGTCAGTCAAGAAACACATTGGCAAAAGTTAATTCATTTTATAGAAAAAGAATTTTCTCGCTTAGATATATTAATCAATAATGCTGGAATTACTGGACTTGGACAGCATAACGATCCACTCGATCCGGAGTTTTCTTCTTTAGAAAATTGGCACTCAATTCATGCCATTAATTTAGACAGTGTTTTTCTTGGTTGTAAATACGCTATGCAACTCATGAAAAAAAATAAAACTGGATCGATTGTGAATATTGGATCACGTTCGGGACTTGTGGGCATCCCAAATCTTGCTGCTTACGCTTCAAGTAAAGCTGCCGTACGTAATCATACGAAGACCGTTGCACTCTATTGTGCACAACAAAATTATGGAATTCGTTGTAACTGTATTCATCCCGCCGCTATTCTTACACCTATATGGGAGCCCATGCTGGATAAGAATCTAAGCAAAGAGCAAGCGATTAATGCTATTGCACAAACTATTCCGCTTCATCGCATGGGCAAACCAATGGATGTAGCTTATGCAGCCATCTACTTTGCTAGTGATGAATCAGCTTTTGTAACAGGAACAGAATTGATTATTGATGGTGGCATTCTCGCAGGCGCAGCCGCAAGCCCCGGAAAAAAGTAAACAGCCACGAGTGAGACCTATAAGGCAAAAATGGCAAAAAACCATTTCCAATCATAATGTTATTACAATTCGAGTATTTTTATGCTAACATTGGGCCCTTAACTCAAATAATGGAGGGCAGCCATGTCCTATATCGCATTTATCGCATCAATCCGCGATAACGAAAAATTATCCTTAAAAAAAGTATTTAAACGAGCACTTATTAAAGCCTTTGGTAAAGAATATAAAGAGAATGCTCTATATATCGATGCAGTCAGAGGTTCCTTATTTACAGATATTTTATCCTTCTGGAAGCTCATCAATCCATTTAAATGGCTAGAATTTTTAGTCACATTGTTGGCTGATGTGGTCGATCGCACCTGCCAAATTGGTGCTAATCCACCCGGAAAACATGGTGATTTGCTTGTCAGAAACGGCAGCGATATTGGACTGACAACTGATACTGATGATATCGGTCCAACTTATGGATTTTTTCGCTCATTCATCCGCGGTGTGTTTAAGCTTGCTGTTGGCTTACCTGCCGCAATACTGCAACACTTCACGTCACCTATTAATCAAATTTATCGACCTTTAGTGCAATATGCTCAAAAACATCCGATTAAATTTTGGCTACTGGTTGTTACTGCCGCACTCCTCATTACTGCATTTATTGCACTAGCTGTATTATCAGGCGGCACACTACCAAGCTTTTTAGGTTTTTTAGCCGTCATTCCCGGTGTGGTAAAAGGCATCTCTGCAATTGCAACAGCGGCAACATTTATAGGTACACATTTGCCATTCATTGCACCTGCAGTTGGAATGATTTTAAGTAAAATTTTATTTATCAGTACAAGCTTTGTTGCTGCTTTACGTTTAGCACACCATGTGGTCGCAAATTTTGTGAGCTCATTTCGCGACCTGATACATTTAGGCAAACCCACTAAACTCGCCAATCAAGCAAAAGGTGCTTTTAGTATTGGAGATACCAATAGTGGCGAAAATAACGTGCTATCACGTTTGATGTTTAATACTGAGAAAGATATCGCATCCATACATCACTATGAACAAGAGTGCAGCTTTGGGTCTTTATTTACTTGTTTGAAGCGCAAACAACCAACACCCTACGAACGAGTATCACAAGAATTAGATGAAGTTCGTAACGATGTGAAAGATGCAACACACGCAGTGAAGGGTAAAATAAAAAAAGCGGGGCGTGCTGTTCGGGGAGAGCTTCGTGATGTGGGTCGTGAATTAAAAGATGGAGCCAGAAGTTTTAAACGTGGTGTAAACGATGCCGGCCGCGAAGTTGAACGTGCAATAGAAGATGATCCAACACAAGAACCACGTTATCAAGCAGAAGATACACGAATAGCATTAAAACGTGCCGGTGAAGATATTGAAACCAGTACAAGGCGTGGTTACAGCGATGTGATTCGAACATTCACCCGCTGCTTTAAGTAATTCATCTATTGTGGCGCGGACTTCGGCGCTCTTGGCGACGTGTCCGCGCTACGAAGACTTTGTCCGCGCTACACCCGTCACTCACTTTTATTGCGCGCTAGATTTGCAATACCTTGCATAAATTCGATTGGAAAAGGAAATACAATAATGCTGCTATTGGTTTCACCGATTGAATTCATCGTTTGCAGATAACGCAATTGAATTGCTTGTGGCTGTTGCGCTAAAGTTTGTGCTGCTTCTAATAATTGTTCGGCAGCTTGCCGCTCTCCTTCTGCGTGAATAATTTTCGCACGACGTTCACGTTCAGCTTCAGCTTGTTTTGCAATGGCACGGATCATCGATTCATTTAAATCAATGGCCTTAATTTCAACATTGGAAACTTTAATTCCCCAATTTTCCGTCTGTTCATCTAATGCTTTTCTTAAATCCACATTTAATCGTTCACGCTCAGCAAGCATGGTATCTAATTCATTTTTACCCAATACCGAACGCAGTGTTGTTTGCGCCAATTGACTGGTAGCTTCATGAAAGTTACGCACATTGTTAATCGCTTTTTCTGGACTGATCACTCGATAATAAACAACTGCACTGACAGTAACGGATACATTATCGCGCGATATCACGTCTTGTTTCGGTACATCGAGTACTAAAATACGAATATCAATACGCGTCATGGTTTGCAAAATGGGGATCACTAAAATAAGTCCAGGTCCTTTGATTTTCCAATAACGACCTAAAACGTAAATGATTCCACGTTCATATTCAGGAATAATGCGCACAGCACTGGCCAGTGTCGCCAAAAGAAAAATTAATATGACTAATGAAAACATAGCGCTCATCGTTATCTCCTTACCCTACATTTCTAAAGGTTCTACCACAACGGTTAAACCATCAATTGCAACTACGCGAACTTTTTGACCTTTTTTAATCTGTACCCTCGCACGTGCACGCCATATTTCCGAAACCACACGCACTTCACCTTCATCAAGAAAATCATTTATTGCCACACCCATTTGATTCACAATTGCTTCTTGTCCGGTAGTCGGTGGGCGAAGACGTGCACGAATGGCCACACGCACCATACCAAAAATAAATCCTAGATTCAGTAATGTCATGAATCCGATCAGCAACCAATCCACTTGCCAAGTCGTATGATCAATGTTGGTAAACATTAATGATCCAATGATAAACGCAAGCGCACCTGTAATTGCTAAAATACCAAAGCAAGTGAAATATGCTTCAGCAATCATAAAAAGGAGTCCTAAGACAAGTAAGCTCAGCCCCACATAACTTATCGGCAACAACTGAAAGCTATAGAATGCCAATATTAACGCAACACCACCTAATACACCTGGCACAATATAACCTGGATGAGCAAACTCAAAAAACAACCCATAAAAAGCAATCAGCAACAACATATAGGCGGTAGTTGGATCAGAAATAATTGCTAAAAATTGCGGCTCAACCAGGCCATTGATATTTTGCAGCATTGAAAAGCCATCCTGTACGGTAAATATTCAAGTATAGCTCGGGCACATGAACATACCTAGTCTTACCCTTACCCTTTATCCCTCCCCCTAAATAAAACCCCTTAAACACTGGACTTTAACCTCAATATTGCGAATAATTATAAATAGAACTAGTATAGTCCCATTTTAAATGGGCCCAAAAAGAGGTTAAACCATGTTACGCGTCAATAAGCTAGCAGATTACGGCACAGTGGTCATGGTCTCACTCGCGCGCTCGCAGGCTAATTTGGCCAATGCCAAACAACTGGCTAATGAAACCCATATCCCACTACCCACTGTGACTAAAATTTTGAAGCGTTTAGCCCACCGTGGCTTGGTCAAATCCAAGCAAGGCATTGGGGGTGGCTATGTTTTAGCAGTGGAACCTGAGAAAATATCTGTAATCGACATCATTGAAGCCATGGATAATAAATTAGATTTAATCGAATGCTCTATACCTGGTTTATGTTCTTTAGAGCAATTTTGTTCAGCAAAAGGAAATTGGCAAATTATTGCGCGTGCGATTCGCGAATCGTTACAAACCATTACTTTAGAAAAACTGGCCCAACCCAATGTAAACTTTAAAATTCAAATCGACACAGTAACAACAAAACCAATACGGCTAAATGAGGTACGACATTGAGTAATGCAATAGTTGAGAAAACAACAGAACAAAATAAAACCGTCAAAACCATTTTAAAAAAAGAATATCAACATGGTTTTGTCACCGACATTGAAACAGACACTCTACCGCCAGGTTTGAATGAGGAAGTAATTCGCACTATTTCAGCCAAAAAAAATGAACCAGAGTTTATGCTGGCTTGGCGACTCAAAGCTTATCGTCATTGGTTAACCATGACTGAACCTAATTGGGCACATGTCAAACACACACCCATCGATTATCAAAAAATAAGTTATTACTCTGCGCCCAAAAGCAAAAAAAATGCTCCCAAATCACTGGAAGAAGTTGACCCAGAATTGTTGAAAACCTATGCCAAATTAGGCATTCCCTTGCAAGAGCAAGCAATGCTCGCTGGGGTTGCAGTTGATGCTGTTTTTGATAGTATTTCTGTTGCCACCACATTTAAAGAAAAATTAGCATCGGTTGGCATTATTTTTTGTTCCATGTCTGAAGCATTGCAAAAACATCCCGAATTAGTACAAAAATATTTAGGTAGTGTGGTCCCTTATTCCGATAACTTTTTTGCCACTTTAAATTCCGCAGTGTTTAGTGATGGTTCATTTGTTTATATTCCCAAGGGTGTGCGCTGCCCAATGGAACTATCCACGTATTTTCGTATCAATGCTGCTGCCACTGGTCAATTTGAACGTACATTGATTATTGCTGACGAGGGCAGTTATGTTAGCTATCTTGAAGGCTGCACCGCCCCCATGCGCGATGAAAATCAATTGCATGCTGCTGTGGTTGAACTCGTTGCACTTGATAATGCACAAATTAAATATTCAACCGTGCAAAATTGGTACCCAGGTGATGAACAAGGCCGTGGAGGTATTTATAATTTTGTAACCAAACGTGGTGCTTGCCGTGGTTTTCGTTCTAAAATTTCTTGGACGCAAGTGGAAACAGGCTCCGCCATCACTTGGAAATATCCTAGTGTTATTTTACAAGGCAATGAATCCGTCGGTGAATTTTACTCCGTAGCACTAACCAACAATTATCAACAAGCCGATACAGGCACAAAAATGATTCATATCGGTAAAAACACTAAAAGCACGATTGTTTCTAAAGGTATTTCTGCAGGCAAAGGACAAAATACTTATCGTGGCTTAGTGAAAATATTAACTGGTGCAAACAATGCGCGCAATTATACTCAATGTGATTCACTCTTATTAGGTGATCAATGTGGCGCCCACACGTTTCCCTATATCGAAGTCAAAAACAAAACAGCAACGGTGGAACATGAAGCCTCAACATCTAAGATCAATGAAGATCAATTATTTTACTGCTTACAACGTGGCCTGACACAAGAAGAAGCCATCTCCATGATCGTGAATGGATTTTGTAAAGAAGTGTTTCGCGAATTACCCATGGAATTTGCCGTAGAAGCACAAAAACTATTAACAGTTAGCTTAGAAGGCACAACAGGCTAACAGATATTTTAATTAGGTTATAACGATGAACAATGCGATTCTCGAAATTAAAGACTTATGCGTTAGTATTGACGATAAAGAAATATTAAAAAATATCAATTTAACCATTCGCCCCGGTGAAATTCATGCCATTATGGGCCCAAATGGTTCTGGTAAAAGTACACTGGCCAATATTCTCGCCGGTCACGAAAAATATACTATAACCAGTGGTGAAATTAATTTTTTAGGTAACGATTTAATCGGTAGCTCACCGGATGAACGTGCGCGTCGGGGCTTATTCTTAGCTTTCCAATATCCAACCGAAATCCCAGGTGTCAGCAATGTTAATTTACTTAAAACAGCATTGAATGCCAAACGCAAACAAGCAAATTTACCTGAAATTGATGCCATGGATTTTTTAAATTTAGTCAAACAAAAATTAGCCAGCTTACAAATCGAACAAGATTTTCTTTATCGTGGAGTAAACAGTGGATTTTCTGGCGGTGAAAAAAAACGTAATGAAATTTTACAAATGGCGGTTCTGGAACCGCATTTAGCTATATTAGATGAAATTGATTCTGGGCTCGATATTGATGCTTTAAAAATTATTTCTGAAAATGTAAATAAATTAAGAAGCAAAGAACGGTCAATTATTTTAGTGACCCACTACCAACGTATTTTAAATTATATCGAACCTGATTTTGTGCATGTGCTTATTGATGGCAAATTACAAATGTCAGGGGATCGTCATTTAGCACTCGAACTCGAAGCGAAAGGTTATGGCTGGCTTACCGAATCAGCCTAATCGAAGAGGATAGACTCATGAATCAAGCAAAAGTACCAGAACATTACCAAACTCAGTATGAACAACATGCACCCCAATTAACTGGTGGACAAATAGATTGGGTACAAACTGCACGTACGCGCGCAGTTGAGAAATTACTGCAATTTGGTTTACCGCATGCAAGATTAGAAACATGGAAATACACACGCACTCAAGTGATTGAAAATGTGCCATTCACCATGAATCTTTTAACTACTTCGCCTAAGCTGAGCACACAAGAACTTGCAGCATTTGTCTTACCCGACTGTGAACATCTTGTTTTTATTGATGGTTACTTTTGCCAAGAACACTCATCATTAGCGGCAACAAAAGATTGTTTGATTGCGCCCCTCTCTCATTTAGATCAACTCCACTCCAATGAATTAAACCAATATGGACAATATTTTGGTCAACTCATAAATCTGGACCAACCTTCTTTTCAATCGATTAATACGGCGCTTTGGCAAGATGGTGCTGTTGTACATTTAAAAAATAAAGTAACTTTGCCAAAACCATTGCAAATTATATTCATTAGCACGGATGCTGCAGATGAGAAAATACTACCGCTACGCAATCTATTTATTTTCGAGCCTGAATCCAAAGCAAGCATTATTGAACATTATGTGCATTATGGTAAAAATCCACAGCTACATTATTTTACCAACACCGTCACTGAAATCTTTTTAGCTAAACATTCGAATATCAAGCATATAAGTATTACCGATGAACACGCACAGTCTTTTCATTTAGGCACTGTTGCGGTACAGCAAAAAGAAGAAAGTCAGTTTACTTCATTCTCCTTAAGCTTTGGTGGCAGCCTTATTCGTAACGAAATTAATACCGATTTGAGCGAACCACAAGCAAAAGCAGCATTAAATGGTTTATTTATTGGCACTGATAAACAACACATCGATCATCATCTGCTTGTTGCGCATAATGCACCGAATTGTCAAAGTGATGAATTATATCAAGGAATTTTAACAGATTCCGCTCGCGGCGTATTTAATGGTAAAATTGTTGTAGCCAATCAGGCACAAAAAACTTATTCCAAGCAACACAGTAAAAATTTATTACTTTCAGCTCAAGCAGAGATTGATACCAAACCAGAGCTGGAAATTTATGCCAATGATGTACAGTGCATTCATGGAGCTACCGTTGGCCAATTACAGGAAGAAGCTCTATTCTATTTGCAGGCACGGGGTTTAAGCGATAGTGAAGCACGCCGTATGCTTGTTTGCGCATTTGCAACAGAGGTTATAGCGCGCATTGATGATGTGAACTTACAAGAGCAATTAAATTCCTTATTTTTACAGCATGTTGCTGCTTTATATAAGCAGGAGCGTTCATAATGAAATTAAATGAAGATACGGTTACACAGATACGTAAAGATTTTCCCATTTTACAACAATGGGTGCATGGGAAACCGTTGGTGTATTTAGACAATGCTGCAACCACACAAAAACCACAATGCGTCATTGATCGTTTAGTTAAATATTATCAAGAAGAGAATTCCAATGTACATCGTGGCTTACATGCGCTCAGTATGCGCGCCACCGAAAGCTATGAAGCTGCACGCACGACCGTACAAAAATTTATCAATGCGCGTTTTTATGAAGAAATTATTTTTGTGCGTGGTACAACTGAGGCCATTAATTTAGTCGCGCAAACCTATGGCAAAACTAATATTAAAGCCGGAGATGAAATCATTATTTCTGCAATGGAACACCATTCCAATATCGTTCCTTGGCAAATTCTAGCAGAACAAACTGGGGCACAATTAAAAGTAATCCAGATGAATGAAAATGGAGAGCTCCTTCTTGACCACTACCATCAATTGCTCAATGAAAAAACGAAAATAGTAGCACTCGTACATATCTCTAATGCGCTTGGCACCATTAATCCTATAGAGGAAATGATTCAAGCAGCACATAAATTTAACGTGCCAGTACTGATCGATGGTGCGCAAGCAATATCACATATGTCTGTTAATGTGCAATCTTTAGACTGTGATTTTTATGCATTCTCTGGTCATAAATGTTATGGCCCAACTGGTATTGGTGTACTCTATGGCAAACGTGAACTTTTAGAAAAGATGCCTCCTTATCAAGGTGGTGGAGAAATGATCAAAAAAGTTACTTTTGCACACACTGAATATAATGTGAGCCCTTTTAAATTTGAAGCAGGCACACCGAATATTGCTGGCACTATCGGCTTAGCCTGTGCGATAGAATACCTGCAAAAAATTGGCTTAGACAATATTCATGAATATGAGCAAGCATTGTTGGAATATGCGCATGGCAGATTAAAAGAAATTAAGGGACTGCGCATGATTAGCACAGCTCATCAGAAATCCACCATATTAAGCTTTATTTTAGAAGGTATCCATGCGCACGATGTTGGTACTATTTTAGATCAACAAGGTGTAGCAATTCGAAGTGGACATCATTGTAGCATGCCGGTAATGGAGTTTTTTAAAGTACCCGCAACAGCACGTGCATCAATTGCGTTTTACAATAATAGTAAGGATATCGACCAACTTATTAGTGCGCTCAAGTCCGTTTATGAGGTATTTTAACAATGGCTGATTTACGTGAATTGTATCAATCGGTCATTATTGACCATGGCAAGAACCCGCGCAATTTTCATAAATTGGGGCATCCCTCTTGCTGCGCCGAAGGCTACAATCCACTTTGTGGTGATCAATTACAGTTATATTTAAATTTAGAAAATAATGTAGTCGTCGATGCCTCTTTTGAAGGCAATGGTTGTGCTATTTCACAAGCCTCAGCTTCACTGATGACTGAACAATTAAAAGGAAAAACAGTCACTGAAGTTAAAGAATTATTTGCCAAAGTACATTTGATGCTAACTGAAAATGTGGCCGACACGGAAAGCTTAGGCAAAATTGCTGTACTATCAGGTGTGCGTGAATTTCCAGCGCGGGTGAAATGCGCAACACTCGCGTGGCATACTTTAATTGCTGCATTGAACCAACAGCATGAACCAGTATCAACAGAATAATTATTAGCTTTATAAATTTTATTTTCACCCCCTTTAAAAAGGGGGGCGCGGAGCGTTAAGCGAGGCCGGGGGATTTTAATCTAGGAAACGTTAAGGTATTTTAATTATCGAGGCATGAGAACATGACCGAACAAACTGAACAATCACCCGAACAAACACCAGAAAAAGTAGATCTCGAAGAACTGCGCCGCGAGATTATTGGCGTCTTACATAGTATTTATGACCCCGAAATTCCTGTAAATATTTATGATCTTGGTCTGATTTATGATATTAATATTTCTGACGACTGTATGGTACACATCACCATGACACTTACCGCTCCCGGTTGCCCCGTAGCCCAAACTTTTCCTGGCACCGTTGCGGATGCTGTTCGCTCCATTCAAGATGTTAAAGATGTCGAGGTAGAACTGGTTTGGGATCCACCCTGGACACAAGAACGCATGAGCGAAATAGCCCGCATTCAGCTTGGCTGGCCGCCAATTTCTTAAGCAAACTCAGTCGATTTTGCGATCCATTCAAGTTATAATTAGTATCTGGAATAAATTCTAACTATATAATGGAGCGTATATGCAACATGCAGGCGACGAAAAGATTACACATTCTGTTCCCGTGGTAGAAATGTCATCATTAGACCCCAGATCACGAGCAGCATTCACTGAGCTAGAAAAATGTTTTGATCCTAAAAATACCCAGCTTGATTTGCATGCGCTCAGTAACGCATTCGATAATATTGGTATTAATGGATTCATACAAATTGAATCTGCATGTGTTGGTCTCGTTTTTACATATATAAACGAACAACCCAATGCACTTATTGCGCTCCTCACAGCAATTAAAAACCAAGCACTACGCGGAGTACAAGACTGGGATCTAGGATTACAGCTTTTGCTATGGTCCGTACAAGCTGCAGGAAAAATGCTACCTGCTGAAAAAAATAAACTACTCCAACAACTAATGATTCCTGCTGCAATATCATTACTAGAAGTACTTCTGCCTGCTGATGCGCAAACAGCAACCAGTGATGACATCAGTTTAATTCCTAGAACAACATTTTCTGCCGATGTCGTTGCAAGAAAATGGCAAGCTTGCAATAGCCATCCAGCTTGGGCGGAAATCTATTACAGTATTTGTGAAATTGATGCTGCAGAAATGGTCAGTCATGATCAAAAATATCAATTAGCGAGCATGTGTCACCGTCTTGCTGCACAAACGCATATAGCAGAAGCAGAGATAAGACACATGCTGGCCACCGTATTTTTGTCACAGTCATTGGAAACCGGCAGATCTGATCAAGCGCGTGGTCTTTATGATCAAGCGATTTTATATTATATCTATAGTGGCCGCGTAGCTAATAGCCACTTTCGCACACTTTTAACACGTGCGTTTATGAATGGCATCAACGATTCATCGATGCAAAAAAAAGAACAACCCATTGCAGAAGCTGAAGCAACGGATCTATTAATGCAAGCGGTCGCTGGTATTAGTGATCCAGCAATTTCAGTAGCAGACGAGGTAGCGCAAAATTTATCTCTATTATTACGTCTTTATACCGAATATAACCAACGGCCGAGTGCAGAAAAATTACAAGCAATTACCACGTTGGTTGATAGTAAATTAATTATTCATTGTCGTGCGATTAGAATGTGTGGACGGACATTTTATACAAACGAACCAGCAAAAATATCAGCGCTGCAATCTGTTATGACAACTATTTATGAGCACATCAAAGCAGATACAGAAGAAACACCTGATAGATTAATGCTTAATGCTTATTTAGCATTTCGTATTTGCAATGATTACCCCGTGGCTATTTTAAAATATTTGCGACTAAGTCTACATCCTCAAATGCAAGCATTACCAGCTGTGCCAGTTTATGCGCATCATTTTAAAATAATGCATAATGTTGCTTCTGGCACTGCTTATCTTTTTTTAGCACCATATAAAAATTTAGTTTTACCCGTTTGTCTTCCTTTTATTACAACCTATCTTACTCAGCCAGGAGCTGACATTGGAGACAGGGATATCGCCCCAATTGAAAGATTTTTCCCAGCTACCTATTTCAACGTACAGGCAAATTATTTACTTAAAAATGCTCGATTTTATCCTTTTTTTCTCGCTACACTGTTGCATGCTTTTCCAGAACAATTAGAGGGGCATTTTAAATATCTTATCGAAAGAAATGATGCCACGTTATGGAACACATTTCATTCAGCGCTTAAAGATTATTATAAAGCTGTAAATAGATGTGAAGCCTCTACTTATGAACATTATAACGCTGCCAAAAAACCGCGGGCGCTACCATTTATTTTTGCTGTATTCGCACAACGGTATAAACAAACAGCAGATAAGAAAAGCCTATTTCATATCATTAAAGATGATATGCGCCTAATGCTCACTGCTGGTTGTCCATATAGTGCATTTACGTTGCTTAATCATTTTTTAAGCAATTTTAATCAATCCAGCGGACATGCCTGTGTAGCACAACCCGTCTCGCAACCAGATTGGGAACAGCTCTATAATGAAATGGCAGTTACGCTTTGTGAAGCTTATATGGACGCACCCATTGGTCACATTTTTACTGTCAATAACACAGAATATGCTCTGTTAATTCGCGACCAACTCGTTAGCATATTAACAGCGGCGACTTTTCAAGATGCCAAATCAGAACTGCAAGAATCCATGTTGAGTTTGAGTGCGCGCCTATTGCCATATGGTCCACCACCAGAGAGTGGCAATGAAAATTATAATGTGTTAACACGTGAATATGGTTTTATGTTGCTTGCGCACCACTTCTTCCAAGATAAATCTGCAGCAAGAGCACATTTAAAATTAGGTTTACAAAAAGTATTAGTTTACAAGCGTGCAACGCACAATTTAGTCATGGCATGGAATGAAGCAGATAATTTTATGGTGTCGCTATTGGCCAAATATATGCAAGAAGTCGATGCTGCTGCCAGCAAATTAAATATAGATTTTCTTGAATTGTTAAGTGGCTCAGCAACTGAAATGGATGTGCAATCAGCAATGTTATTAATCAGCTGTTTACACCAATGGCTGAAACAAGAGCTTAAAGCGCATGCAGGCAAAGAAAGAACCCTTTGGTCATTTGGCAGTGAAGACAAACAACTGAGTAAAATTGTTACTGTTTTTTTCGAATGTTATATTCCTGCCGTCACACAAATTATGGCCCATATAACGATTTGCCGAAATCCAAAACAAATCCTAGAAGAATATTTACAATATACTGATCATGACGCTATCTATCAATATTTAGCCAAAAATTCATTGACCGTTTATGCACGAGAAGGTTATTTTAAACTACAAGATAAGCTTCTGAAATTAATGATCACACATGACGTTGATGAATTAATTCAAAACATGATTTATATCCGCCGCGCTCGAGTGTATTTAGCACTCTTGACCAGCGTGAAAGAGCCACAGCAATTTATACGATTAATTAGTGAGTTTATAAGAATATACCATTATCTGAATCCTGACGATAAAATCATCAACGACCCTACTAGGGTATGTTCATTGGAAGTGCCTGCTGCTCCGACGGTAGCAGATGAAATGTTAAAAACACTGCGCGATTTTTTTCAAAATCAATCTACGGCAGCTGAGTGCATATTGAAAGCAATAGAAGCATGCGCATTTGAAAACGAATTCTGGGACACGACCATGCAAGTGACTATTCAGCTGTTTGAATGGCTAAGTACACCTGAGCCTTCTCGGCACGGTAAATATGATAGAAGTGCTTTCATTGCGCGGGTGTGTTATCCAGCATTGACAATATTATTTA
>CAYSGV010000021.1:0-15943 GCA_964430685.1 uncultured Gammaproteobacteria bacterium | reverse complement strand
AATGCCAAAAATTTTGGTTTTCGAGGCAACACACCTAAAACGCCATTTAATTCACCGATGACCTCGCCTATGAATTCTCCAATGAAAATTACAGTTGGCGGAAAATAAAATTATTAATATGCTGCCATGGATGGTGGTAATGTAGAATTCAGCATTTTATATTTATATATTTTATTTTTTTAGTTATGTAGGCATTGGACGATCATAGCTTTGCGCTATCGTAGGCGCGTGTTTCCTTAGCGATTCTACAAATTTGAGAGAATTATCACTAACCTCTCTTACCTTTTTGAAAAGCTTAGAATCATTAACTGTCCCTGAGCGGATTGCTTCAGCAACTTTCTGGGAAACTACATTATAGCGTTCAATTGCTTCTTTTAATTTAGTTTCAGCCTTTGCAACATCACTACTAAATTTTACTTGTTTTGATCGTTCAGGTTTGCTCACTTCAACATAAGCATTCAATGCTTTTTCAGCTTCTTTAAGCAATGTGTCTACCTGTATCAGATCTCTCATTGCTTTATTATAATTATCCTGTTTAGATTTACCAAAATAGCCACGCTCCGTTGAAGGTGGTGGTGCCAGTGAACGACCAGGGGTTGCGTTTTCTGTAACTATTGGTTTAGGCATGTTGGTGCCCCCATTCGATAAAAAATATTTTTCATTCCAGCCTTAAAAATAACACTCCTGCATTATATATAGACAACACAAAGCAAATAAGTTACAGGGGGTTAATAACTATTTTTGTGGGCAATATTAAGAAAATGTTAACGCCTATCACGACATGCCAGGCGTAGGCTATTAAGACTCACTCACGTCATTCTGGGGCGAAGGCTGCATAATAAAAGTGAAAAAATAGTTGAACCCCTCCAGCCGCAGGCCCAAGAATCCAGAATAAATTTTTCTTATGAAGTACAAGATAGATATTCGTAAGCGAGATTGATTCTGGATTTTCCGGTCTACGGCTGTAAACGATCACTATCTTTTCAAAATACTCTGACAGCCTACCCCGGGGAATAAAATAGTTGGTATAAACAACGACATTAAAATATCACGGAGTTCTAATTGTATTCATACTTGCTACCGCTGCAGGTGAACTTGGTAATGTGGGGGGTGTATTTTCTCTCGTCATTACAGCCACAGTAGCTCTTGCACCTGCAATACGATATTTAGCCATTACTTGCACAGCTTCATTTTTAATGAGGTTAAAGCTATCTTTATCTGCTGCTGATACAAATAAATCATTCGTATCAGATTTAATTTTATTATTAAAATAAATGGAAAATCCATTTGCAGCTGCCGCATAGTTTAAAACTTTATTATTTGTATTAGTTTCAATAATTTTTTTCAAATCATTAAATATACCAGTTAGATATTGATGTAACTCAGGTCTATCTATTTTTCTTTTCTTTACGTTAAAATAATAAAAAATATAAAAGTTAACCAATTGTTCGGCGGCACTTCCGCCAGAATGAAATTCAGCGCCCGAAATATGAAATGATTTTGGTGCGATACATAATCCCTGCCAATAATCATTGCCATAATCAAAAAGTAATTGGTCGCCTGAGCTAATAGGCTTAATCACCATAAAACAAGGTAAGAGATGGCCATTAAATTCAACCTGCCCCGCTTTCAGATTCGCACAAGCCATTTGATTGCGAATGGCTTCTGGAATTTCACTATATGCTTGGTCTAACGCTTCTCGTTTATAGGCATGTTGTATAAAACGCGTGAAATTACCATAATCTTTGCCATCAATTGTTACATCTGGTAATTCAGTACCGATTTGATATGCACTTTTAGTTAAGCCTTCGATTATCTTGCCAGGATACATTACAAAAAGTGTTCCCGGTAAAATTGTTTGGCTACCGGAATAAAAAGCACCACTACCAACTAACGCATTAATTGGCGCAATGACAATTTTTTCATGTATTGCTTTTGCATTGGCTATTTCTCTTTCGCCAAACTTAAAAAAAGCAATTTGTGCACCAATATTAAATAATGTTTGCTGCATAGGCGATTTTCGCGCACAATTTTTTGTCGATAATGAATCGACTAATTGAGCAGGCCCACTAAATTCTTCCGACCAAGTAAAACCATGCTGTTTTGCAAAGTCGGCTACCGCTACTGGGCGTGGTGGTGATTGCGCCCAAGTTGTGGGTATACCGTCAGCAACTAAAATGGTTGCCGGTGACTCCATAATCTTAATGGTTTTAATCGCTTCAACTGACTTGTGCATTTTATTTACTCACTCTATATCTATTGTTAGTATAAATTAGATTTTCACTTCTCTTGTGGTATTAATAAAGACGCCTCTCTGTATATACACCTTAATCTAATGGTAATGTGGATCTAAGCAGACGCCGTGACCACTCCTTAATGGTCGCGGTTCTGAAGTGTACGTTTCCGTTACATTCTTTTTAATACTGCACTCGACTGATCCACTAGTTTGGAATCATCTTCCTTTATCTCAAGATCGTTAAATGGGATATTATAAAATTCTGCAAAAAGTTTTTCTTGTTTCAAATATAACTGAGATTTTTCTATATCGAGCAATTCTTGTTTTTTCTTACTCACACGCAAACCTTTTACAGCTGCGACAGCAGCATTCTGAACCTGATCAATTTCTGACCGGAGGAACTGTTCGTCATTAACTTTCGCTAATGCAAGTGCCTCCATGGGATCAGTGTAATCAATTAGGGTGAAATGTGTGCGTTGTAATTTAGCCATATATTGCTGACGCAGTGCACTTATTTTTTGAACAAAATCTAAACTGAACATGGATGTTTGCAGGAGATTTTGATCAAGAATTTGTTCAGGTTTATATGGATGTCGCACAGAACTAACTTGTTCTGCTGCTAACTGATGATCATCTGGCATTAATTCCATCTCTATTTTCCAACGTGACGTTAACCACTCCATCAAATGAAAAGATAAAATTTGATATTGCAACACATCATCTAGCAAACCTAGTTCTTCGGTATCTTTATTTTCAAGTAATCTAAGTTTTCTTTTTCGTAGCAACTGCTTTTCTTGCTTAATCGATACCATCGGAAAGCTATCAATTGATATTGTTTTTGCTTTTGGTTCAAGTTGCCGAAATGTAAAATCATCAGGTAAAGAGTCAACAAATTCAATCATCCCTGCATTGCTGTTAGTTGCACAAGCAACAGATTGAATAAATTGACTGCGGAAATACAAGCCATCAGTAACACTATAAGTATCATGGTGGGTTAACTTATTTCTAAATTTAACATGGCGATTATTAGCAATGCTTTTTTTCGTATGAATGGTATTTGTCTTTAAAATACTCTTTTGCAGCTGTGCATTCATTGTAGTCGGTGAATCCTGCATAGCATCTTCAATAGGATCTTCAAGTATACTCTTAATCTCAACTCCAGTTTTCACTGTGATGGCCAAATTTATTTGCACGTATGATTGTGCAACTTTACTACCCCTTTTCTTCCTATTTTTAGAATTCTTCCGCTCCTTAGTAGATGGCCATTGTTTTCTCTTACCCATGCTCACACCTTCTCTAACTCGCAATATTATATCATGCAAAAATTAAAAAAGGTTGTAATCCTTTACAAACTTAATCATCCCATAAAGCTCGAACCTTGCGGAAAAAATCGTTATAATCGGCATTTTTTAAAGAAGACCACCCTGCCCAGACCAATGAGGAATAACAAGATGCCTACGCGCCGTGAATTGGCCAATGCCATTCGTTTTTTAAGCATGGATGCCGTGCAAAAAGCCAACTCAGGACACCCCGGTATGCCCATGGGCATGGCCGACATTGCTGAAGTGCTCTGGAACGATTTTTTACGCCATAGCCCCAAAAATCCACATTGGGATAATCGTGACCGTTTTATTTTGTCTAATGGCCATGGTTCGATGCTGCAATATGCATTATTGCATTTATCTGGCTACGATTTAACCATCGATGATATTAAACAATTTCGCCAATTACATTCTCGCACTCCTGGCCATCCAGAATACGGTATGACACCAGGTGTCGAAACTACAACCGGACCATTGGGTCAAGGCCTTGCGAATGGTGTCGGTATGGCGTTGGCTGAACGCACTTTAGCGGCTGAATTTAATCAACCTGGGTTCCCTATTGTTGATCATTACACTTATGTTTTTTGTGGTGATGGCTGTTTAATGGAAGGTATATCACATGAAGTCTGTTCACTAGCCGGAACTCTACAACTTGGTAAACTCATTTTGTTTTGGGATGACAATGGTATTTCTATTGATGGTGAAGTAGCAGGTTGGTTTACCGATGATACACCGGCACGTTTTCGCGCCTATGGTTGGCATGTGATTGCCAATATTGATGGCCATAATCCAGACAGCATCAAAAATGCTATAGCACTTGCACAAAAAGAAACAACCCGCCCGACAATTATTTGTTGCCGCACCCAAATTGCTTACGGTGCACCTAATTTAGCCGGCACTGCAAAGGCCCATGGCGCTGCATTAGGTGAAGCTGAAATTGCCGCAACACGCAAATTATTAAATTGGTCTTATCCACCGTTTGTCATTCCCGATACCATTTATGCGGCATGGAATGCACAAGAAAAAGGTCAAAGTATAGAAAACCAATGGCAGGATATGTTCCAGCGATATCAGCAAGCTTATCCAGAACTTGCACGTGAATATTTGCGACGTCTCAATAAAGAATTACCGACAACTTTTGCAACAGGCGTTTCGCAATATATTTCTCAACTACAAAATGCACCGCAGAATGTAGCCACACGTAAATCATCACAAAATTGTTTAAATGTTTTAGGCCCATTAATGCCTGAATTACTCAGTGGTTCAGCCGATTTAACTGATTCAACTTTAACACGCTTTAACGGCTCAATTACGATTGATGCCAAACAACATGTGGGTAATTGTTTATATTATGGCGTGCGGGAATTTGGTATGTCAGCCATCATGAATGGTTTAGCACTACATGGTGGTTTTATTCCTTATGGCGGTACCTTTTTAACCTTTACCGATTATGCGCGCAATGCTGTGCGCATGAGCGCATTAATGAAACAACGTGTGATTTATGTGTACACCCATGATTCTATTGGCTTGGGCGAAGATGGGCCCACGCATCAACCCATTGAACATGCATCCATGTTGCGCTTAACCCCAAACCTTTTAGTTTGGCGACCTGCCGATGCCATTGAAACAGCAATTACTTGGCAACAAGCTATTTTAAAAATGGATGCACCCAGTGCATTATTACTATCCAGACAAAATTTACCTGCTCTACCCCACTCGCCTGAATCAATTGCATTAATTGAACGCGGTGGTTATATCTTGCAAGATTGTAATGGCACACCTGATATCATTATGATTGCGACTGGATCAGAAGTACAACTTGCTCTCGGCGCTGCAACACAATTAAAACAAAAAAATATTCGTGTACGTGTGGTTTCCATGCCTTGCACACAACAATTTGATCATCAATCGACAGAATATCGCGAAACTGTTTTACCAAATCAGGTAGCCGCACGCATTGCAATTGAGGCTGGTAGCAGTGCTTATTGGCATAAATATGTTGGCTTAAAAGGTAAAGTAATCGGGCTGGATCGTTTTGGTGAATCCGCACCCGCAGAAGCAGTCTTTCATGCGCTAGGATTTACGGTTGAGCATGTGGTCGCTTCAGCGCTGGAACTTTATGAATCAGTGCACGTAGCCTAGCAATTAGTTCTTTTTGTAGCGCGAACAAAGCGTAACGTGTCCGCGCTACAAAGATTGATACAGTTTAATGAGCGCTCTCAAATCGAGACTGCGAAAGCATTTACGCTCGTGGATGCACAAGCACTTCGTAATTAGGACGGATAATTTCTTTGCCGCCGTAACTAAAATTGCAATATCTACCTACAATTTTACCCGGATGTTTGCCACCAATATAATTAGCGCGGCATATAAATAATGGCTGTCCGTTTTCATGACCACCGGCCACAGCATGGTTAGGCAAAATACCATTACGCGCTTTTACCCAAGAAAATCCATTACCTGTTAAAATTTGATAATCCCCACTTGGGATGACGATCTCGCGACCACCATAACCAATATCACAATCATCATCGACAACTTTTCCAGGATGCATGCCGTTACCATAGGGGGCTTTGCAAATAAACAAAGTTCGATTTTGTTCGTAGCCGCCAACGACTGCATTAGGAGGTATATAGTCCATTTCACTGCGCACCCAACGAAACTTTGGCGCCTTGCGTACCCATTGCTCATTGACTGTTTGCTGTGGCTGTCCAATACGCACACCATTTTTGCCAATATAAATGTTTAATTCGCCATCATCATAAGTATTGTATGCACCTATTGAAACAGTTGGTATTAATAGAGCAAAAGATAAAAAAGCATATTTTATATTCATAAGAACCTCCATAATGAATTCATTTTCTATAAAGAATATTGAAAAATATATATTTATCAATCTAATATTATATTGTTATCATTATTAAACCTAACACACTTTATTAATTTAGTAAAAAATAATCATATATGCTCCGGCCCACTTCAGCTAACACGCGTTCGTTGTTTGCTAGATCCTGATTAGAATTTTTTATATAAGCAGCTATAGCAATACGCCCATATTGATGCGGCAAATGAATAATGCCAACATCACAAGTGTAGCCGGTAAGCGTGCCGGTTTTGTGTGCAACAGGCGTTGCGCATGGTAATAATCCCATTAAACGTAAGGACCCTCTTTTACAACCACGCATTATTTTCAGCAAATATTCGCTATTGTTTGCGTTGATGAGTTCATACTTAACTAATTTAGTAAGCAAATAGCGCATTGCTTTAGGAGATGCCGTATCTCGCATATCAAGTTTAAATAATTCACGTGCAGCTGTTAAAGATTCTGGCAACACTGCTTGCTCCAGTTTCTGATATTGTTTCAGTGTTAAACGATGGTCGGATGGTAATTGCGTAATTCCA
Organism: uncultured Gammaproteobacteria bacterium; assembly: GCA_964430685.1. Classification (GTDB taxonomy): domain Bacteria; phylum Pseudomonadota; class Gammaproteobacteria; order CAYSGV01; family CAYSGV01; genus CAYSGV01. Next base: position 8,983 of record CAYSGV010000021.1, on the reverse strand, counting down.
TCCCAAGCGGATATTGCTTCAATTGTATAACGATCAACAGACATATCATGAATGCCTGCTGCACCCAAGCACGCCATTACTGCACGGGGACCTCCCATTAGGCGCAATAAAAGATCGGTTGAAGTATTGCAGCTTTCTTGCAACATGAGTTTCAGTAAATTAGCAATTGATATCTGCACAGGTGTGGAATAATCAAATTGATTTAAAGTGAACAAAGCACCAGGACGCAAATCAAATTCATTTACCTCAATCATATCAGTTAAACGAATCTCACCACACTCGACTTTTTGCAGCAGGCAAATAGCCATGGGTAATTTGTAGGTACTGCACATTAAAAAGCGTTCTTGTTCATTAAAATTAATTTCGCTGTTCGATTCAATATGCAGTGCACTAACGCCTAAAATTCCATCGCTATGTTGTTCAAACATTTCAAGTTGTTTGTGAATCATTGTTAAGTTCGACATGTATTTTCCTTTGACGGATGATATAGAGAGTCCTTATATGTTGCGTCAAGAATTATAATGCAAAAAATAACAGAATAACATAACATAAGAAGATAACTCAGATTCTATTGATTATCTAGATTAATCATGGTAGCTTTTAACTCAAACAAAATAGAAGTGTAAAAAGGATTTTTATGCATAGAGTTAGGCAATTTTTTAATCCGAGCAAAACGACCATCTCACATAAATCTCCAGTTTCAGCCCAGAAGCATGTTCATTCATCGCCACCAATGCGACAGAGCACCGCAAAAATATCTATACGGCTTGCTGCCCCTACCACACAGCTCCCACCGAGATCAACCCTTGCGCATTTACCTCCGCTAGATAAGAAAAGGTTAAATAATTTACCACCCACTTTAAACAATCGAACAGCTAGCAAAAGGCCCATTTCGTCACCAATTCCTCAAACTACTTCTATATTAAGACGCAAATATAATTCTACGGCTACCCCCACATACAACACTATTATAGATCATGTGGAAACAAGCTGGACAAACCCAAGAATGGGTGTGATTTTATTATTGTTGTTGTTTTGTTCATTCATGCTTACAGCAAATGAAGTAGTAGCTGATGAAATCACCGATGATCCTGAGTTCACTAAATTATTTAATGATGTTTTAAATACATTAGCGCAGGGTTCAGAGGCATACTTTAATCAAGCCGTAGCAAAAATACGCTTTTTTTTAAAGAAAAATCCTGATCGCAAAACATGTTACATAGCCAAGTTACAAAACTATTCTCTCATACATCTAAGCACCCATTCATTGCAGCGTCGTCGTTTGATTGAAGCTTTTTTACTTTATGCAGCTACATTTGAAGAAGAAGCACTAGCGAAAATTGAGTTAGTCGTAACACCGTCAAAAGCAAATAGTAGTACCTATGTTGTAATCAGCAGTCTGCCGCAAAGAGATTCAGCTGAAGCCCTTGAACAGGCAGTTAAACAGGCAAAAGCGGTACAACAATTTGATCCTGAACTTGCCGAAAAAGCATATCATCTCAAAGCAATGATTATGCATGATAGAAAAGATTATCTAGGCGAAATCGACTGTCATGATGCAATACTGAAATTTAATCCGAATAGCCCAGAAGCTTTATTAGACAAATCGTTACCACTTTGTGAACTCAATCGGCTACCTGAAGCGTTAGCATGCTGTAATAAAGCGTTAGCAATTGATCCTGATTTTACTGAGGCGTATTTTCGTAAAGCGCATGTTCTGTATCGATTAAAAGATCCGCAATCAGCATTAGCTATGATGGATAAAGCTATTCAATGCAATAAATATTATGTTAATGCATATCTAGATAAAGCTGCTATTTTAGTACAAGAATATAAAAAATACGAACAAGCAGAGGACTGCCTCAAAGAAGCAATAAAAATGGGCGGCGGTGCTGAACTGGCATATTTTTTATTAGGCGTAATTAGAACTGGGCAAGGTCAACCTCTTAAAGCATTAGACTTTTATCAAAAAGCCATTGGTCAGCAAAAATATTTCATCGATGCCTATCATTATAAAATTAAAATACTCGAAAAATTAGGTAGACTATCGGACGCAAAAAAAGAACACGAAAATCTAATTGAGATATTCATAGCTCTAGAAAAAAAAGATCCCAAATATTTAAGTCGGCAGAACTACCGTGAAGCTTACTATTCATTTATGCAACTTCAACGCTTTGATGAGGCTATCGAGTGCTGTAATAAATTAATTGCCATAGATCCTAAAGACGATGGTGCCTATTATTATAAAGCCCATAGCTATCGAAAAAAAGGTGATTTGAATAACGCGCTCAGCACCTATGAAAAAACCATTGCAATTAACCCGGGCCATCGCTTTGCTTATCATTATCTAACATGGATTCTTGTACAACAAGGAAAGACTGTTGATGACCATATCGATTATTTTCTAAAAGCACTTTCCGCCCACGACCACATTACAGCGCTGCATCAGTCACAAACCTATGAACATTGCTATACAGCAGCAAGTTTTGGTCGACTCAGTGCATTAGCTGCCGAAATGGCTGATCATAATATCAACGTTAATAGAAAAAATGATGCTGAGGAAACTTTATTAATGGCAGCAGCTCGAGCAGGCAATGTAGATAATTGCATGTTTCTGTTGCGCTCAGGCGCAGCTATTAATATTAAAAATAAAACTGGCGATACTGCAATTGAAATCGCACGAAAACATGGTTTTTCTAACCTCGCGGCAACTTTACAAAATGAATTAACAAATTATCAAAACACTACTGAATATAAATGTTTTAGCGCAGCAGCAAAAGGACAAATCGAAGTTCTAAGAACTCATCTCTCACAAATTGATGTGAATAAACCTAATGGTAAAGGTGAAACCTTACTTATGACCGCGGCACGCCATGGTCAACTTGAAGTCGTTCGACTTCTTGTTGCAGAAGGTGGTGCAAATGTAAATGTTACCAATCCATATAATGGCTATCGAACAGCCAGTGATCTTGCATTAGAACAAGGTCATGTACCAGTACTTGCTCATTTTTTGCAGCATCGTAAGCAATTAACATTGCAAGATATTGACCATGCCATTACTGCGTGCCTCAGTAATTACAGGGGTACCCATGAAAGCAGTGCCCACGATTATGCAGTATTAAATTATGCGGTTAGTGCTTTAGTTAATGTAGACGTCAGTCATTTACGACATGATGAAATTGCCAGAAAAATAACGCGCGAACAAAATTTATTTAAATACTTATGTGCAATTGAAAATTCTCGAGGTATAGAAAGCGTAAGTCGTCTACAGTTTACAGGCTGGATGCCAGAATATTTTTTACCATTACGGATACGTTATTTATTTACAATGGTCGTTGATATAGAAAAAGGTTTACTGCGAGATAAGCTTCCTGAAGAAAAAAATGTTATGGTGCAAAAATTAAAACGTGAACTGGTAACAGAAATAGAAACTCTTAAATTACGCCGTGATCAGATCTATGTAGCATCAATAGCTAAAAAACTGAACAATCCTGCGAACGAGGCAACACGCGCGCATGCAATGGGCACCGTGAGTAAAATTAAAGATCTGCAAGAAAACGAAGAAATCTCCTACCCAACCGGTTTTGGTCCCGAAAAAGCAAATGGTTGGTGGAATTCAACACGAAAAATGATGGGTTTTGGCTATGCGAAAGATAAATTGGGGCATATTATATATTTAGGGATTTTACGTAAAAATGACAACATCATTATACTTGGCGAACAAGTGGGTTATGGTGCAGATAAATTTCATCCACCAGTCCCTAAAACCAGTAAAAACACAGAAAAAGGACCAGTAACTGCCTGGAAACCAGCTATTATAGCAGTTATACCTGTAAACCAATTAAGCACAATGGAAAATGAATTAGTTGATTATTTTCAAGATGTATCCTTAGCCTTATTTAATCCTGAACGATTAAAAGGAATTTATAGGCCAAAATTCTATAAAGAGACTGATGGTGTTGATAATCCATGGCCAGCCAAATCTCCACAAAGAGTTGTGAACTGTGTAACCAAAAATGCAGACATCGGCGTACAATACCGATTTAGTCTTACAAACAAAAACTTATACCGCTGGTTTAAAAATAATGAAAAAAATGCATTAGTCACTAGAGTTCCCGAAATTGAAAGAGATGCCGAACCTACGGTTTATTTAATGTCCGAACTTGCGGACATTTATAAGGAAGAACAAGAACAACAATTACCAAGTGCTAAATTATAAACTAACTAAGCAAAAGGAAACTATGCTATGGCAAAAATTAAAATAAGACCCAGAGTTATTATTCTTAATAAAGAGATTGATATCACAAAAAATACTCTTTGTAAGGTGGTGCAAACTAATTTTGACGCAACCCAACTTGCAGAGTTACTATCAAGTTCTAAACCAAGTGATAATCTCTTCTTTCGTTGGCTCAAAACAACATTTTGGCCGAATTCTGTAGAAATTGGTGATCTTGAGCTCGACACAGATAGCAAAAGCGCCGAATTACATAAAAAATATAGAGACTACCTATATGATTTATTAAAAAATGAGCCAAATATAGAAGATGATGCTATTGGTATTACCGAAATTAAGCAATCAAGAGTGTTCTTTGTAGAATTATTGCTTAGAATGACTGCAGTTGCATTGGTTATCGCTAAAAAACAAGGTGACAAAGCTAAAATTATTATCAGGCTTACACAACAATTTATTGGTGCGCTATCCGATATTTTCAAATCCGAACCCGAAAAGTCTTTTCTAGATAAATTGCGCTCCGAAGAACATATTAATTTTTTGAATTTATTTAGTGTACTTACTGAAGAAATTAATTTACTCAATGCACATACAACCACCATAAGCCAAACACTAGACCTTTTAGATGAGTTAAAATATTTAATTTTGTGTCGCATCATCGCTGAGCTGGCGCCTAGCAAAACAGCTGCATATCTTGAAAGTGATACCGTTGAAAACACCTTAACCACATGTCAGAATGAAATAATCAGCTTACATGCAGAGGAATCGTCATCTTCATCACAGCAATTGGGAGTGCTTACAACATTCGGCAATATGTCTGTCATTGACCTGCCAGCACATATCCATAATCAATCTCAAATTATCCGTATTACCCAAAGTTCACATCTTAAGAGTTTATATGAGTTACTTAATAAAATAGAATTAGCTATACAATTTATCCGAAAAGTCGAAGATGTTATAAGGACCGGTGGTTGGGTACCGATTGCGCTTAAAATGTTCAATTTTGAAGAATTGGCCTCTCGATTAAATGAACACATGATTCTCGCATTTAAATTATTTGATTTTAATCGTGAAGGCTATCTCCGCACAAGTGCTGGACAGTTTTTTGACAGAAAATTATATGATTTCAAACAGAAAGCCAAAAGTTTTTCTTTTCAAACACTTTGTTACTTACAATGTCCGACTTTATTAAAACGAGTTGCTCAGGAAATAAGCACCAACCTTATTACACTTTTTTCAATACAAGATGTTTTACAATGGGAGCTTATGCCCAGACAATTAATGGCACCCAATGCAAGCATCATTCGTTTGCTATCCCCACACCAAAATAGTAGTCAAAGAAATATTCTTCCGCAAAGCACATCATCACCCAGCCCTGCTTTGTTGCCATCTTCTGGCATGCATAGCGCAATGAACCGAAGCAGTTTGCAGCCACCAAGAATAGCATCTGTAGGCAACATGGCTTCCAACCCTTCACTAACTTATGAGGAAATTATAAGGATAATTCGACAAAATATTATTGGATTAGCTTTAGCAGAATCATCTAATCATTTAAACAATCCGCATCTAATCGAAACGTATATCAAATTAAAACGTGAAGCAGATGCAATATATTTTAGTTTACAGCATATTTCTGCAGCTGCTAACCAAGAACTGCAACGAGCTAAAGTTGCACAAATGAAAGATAAATTTGTTACGAAATTTAATCATTTTTGGTGTGAAAGCGAAGTACAATTTGCACTGCATCAATGGCAACGAAATTCATCAGTGGGGACCAGTTCATCACTTAGTCAACCTATAGAAGAGTTACCTATGGACAGAGGTACTGCTGCTGCGCCGCACCAATCAAGCACAATTCCAGCGTCCTTACCAGCCATTCATTCTCCATCCGTACCGTTGATATCTGCTGCAAGTCCTTCGCCATCTTCATTTGGACCACAAACAGATCTTTTATCTGTAGTACCAGCAGTAACTGCAAATCCCCTTCCTACCTTACCCATTGCCGCAGGCACATTACCGCCCTCTTTACCAGTTGTTGTGGTGCCACCACCCTCGAATCCTCCATCACTTCCTGCCTGTTCCTCACCAGCAAATGCAACTGGCTTTTTACAACAATATGGACGTACAATTGCAATTAGTGCATTAGCTGCAGGCGGTGGTGCTGCTGCCACATGGTGGTTTCTTTCAGGAGGATCAGTTCCACCTCTTCCAAATGAACCTGATGATGAGTTCGGTGCGGCAGCTACGGATATTATTCAAGATGCAGCACCAAATGTTTGGGGAAATTTGGCTAAAGCTGGTGGAGTCGTTGCTACATTGTTCACAGCTAAAAAAGTAAAAGATAAACTTTCCGTACCTTCTGAGCCCTCCCCAGCCAAAAGCGCGCACTCAGTCAATACCAATAATTCAGCACAAAGCTCACGCACCTATCCACGAGAATTAAGGAGAGCGATGTCACAACCGCAGTTTCTTGACAGTACTTTAACAGATGAATTGATTGATGCACATATTCCATTTCGACCACGAGCATTAAGCCAATAACAGATAATTTAGCTGTGATGATTAAGCAAAGCCGATCAAAACATTGATCGGCTTATTTGAATACTACGGTTTCTTCAGTATACTTTTTACCGTTGGTTCGACTTCTTGTATTAAATTACAATGTTCTGTATCGGCATTAATATCGTCTCCAGTTCCAAACACCATTTTTTTTGATGAAGTTTCTCTCACGAAATCTTTTCCTTTCTGACGCGGATCGGAGGAAACTAATATGCCTTCTATTTCATTGGTTCTAAGATTAAAAACGGGTGAGCCGGAATTGCCAGCAAAGATACTTAAATTTGCATAAAACTTATGAACTGGTTTATTGTCATTAACTCTCGCGCCTATATCAATTTTCAGTGGCAAGCCAAGTGGATGTCCGATTACATATAATGGTGTATCTTTTTCTGGCTTTTTGGCACTTCTTTTTGGAATTTTGAAAGTTGGTGGTACCGCCCTATCTAATTTAACCACTGCCCAGTCACTTCCATTAAGATCTGCATTCCCATTAATATCTGTATCAAATTTTTTACCTAATACTGTTTTTAATTCATAAACATCGTCTTTGTTGCATTCAACATATTTTTTTCCATTTGCCAATGTCTGCTCTTTCGTAGCATGAAAGTTAAATACCACATAACTTCCCACCATTTCGTTTGTATCTCCTAAACAATGGCCTGCAGTAATAACCTTATCAGTTGCACCTAAAAATGCTGTACCAAACCCATAAGTACCTTGATGACGAAAAGGTTGGTCTTCCTTTAGAGGTAGTCCATATTTAAATTGCACGTCCTGATCCAGCGTGCGATTTGCAACAAATCGATATTTACCATTAGCAAGAAGTTGTCCCTTCGCAACATGAATAAGTACTGCTACGGCACTGGCATTAACTTGAAATACTTCATTCGTGATATCATCATATTCAAGCAGCGTGTGTGCATGTTTAACCCGAAGAAGTGGTGCATTGGTATTTTCTTCTATCAAAGGCGCGCGACTAGAATTTGTATGGCTAAGCGCAGGCTGAGCAGCCATTGCTTCTTTAACTTCGCCAATTGTACCAAATAAAAAACTTACCCTCGAGTCATCACTGCGAACTCTGGCAATTAACTGTTGCGTTTGTGAATTGTACACAAATACCGTGTCACCCTGTAGTTTAAAACCAAATGCCCCATTGGCTGTTTCGATTAGTGCAGTCACTTCGGTTTCTGTTCCATGGGTTCTTACTGCTATAGCCTGTGCAGTTGCTCTTACTTCTGCTCTACCTCTAATTTCAACCATACCACGGTTAATATTGTTACCAGGTTGGGGATACGTGGGAGTAAGTGCGGTTGTAGGAACGGCAGGTGCTGGCACAAGAGAAGTACTATTGCTCTCAATAGGTTTATTATCGCTACCCGAACGCATATAACGCCAAAATAGTAATCCCGCACCTATTGCAGCGCCCCAAAGAACTTTCTCTTTTGTTATTTGCATGAATGTTCACTCCATTGACTAATTGTTTTTCTAGAAGAAAAATGTATAGTAATCATGCCTGTAACTGCCTGTCAACTTTAAAAATATCGATTTAATTTAAGCCTAATAACTATGAATTAATTAATAAAAATATAATTATTCTTGCAATTTTACTATTTAGTTCAATTTGTTTGATAATTCGGATCTCGCAAATAAATAGGTTCTAGATTATCAACAGATACATACTTATTATCTTTTAAAGATGATGCGGCTAATTCGGCGATATATTTTGCTTGCGGATAACAGCCTTTATGCATACCGACCAGGAATTTTGTTGCTTGCTGCGAAATGATTTCATCATAAGCTTCAAAACCAGGACCAACACCAAACCACTGTCCTGCTTCAGGAAAAATTATTTGTGCCGGATTAATTACTTGTTCTGCTTGTACCAATTGCATCACACCAGCATCATGGTATTGATAATAGCCTAAATAAATTTCACCCATACGTGCATCAAGCGCGCTCATACATTGTTTTGCACCAAATTCACGGTAAGCTTGTTGCGCAATAGCTGCTAATGTTGAAATGGGAACAATCGGTAAATTCAATCCTAACCCCAGCCCTTGCAATAAAGCACTGGCAATGCGAACACCAGTAAAAGAACCCGGTCCCGCACCGAACGCTAAATATTCTATATCATCTAGTCTCATTTTATTTTCATTGAGCAGTTCATCTAGCATCGGTAGAATGATTTGTGCA
>CAYSGV010000020.1:0-16080 GCA_964430685.1 uncultured Gammaproteobacteria bacterium | reverse complement strand
AATCTAGGATAATAAACGTCACTTTGATAATAACTCAATCATTTTTAAAGGCTATCATGACTCGAATCGCATCCATCGAACTCTCTCGAGACTCAATGTCCTTCAGCGCAGGGCATTTTATTATTTTTTCGCCCACCGAACGTGAACGTGTGCATGGTCATAATTATAATTTATCTGTTGCACTGAGTTTTCCGATTAATCAAGATGGTCTTTCTTTTAATTGCCAAACTTATATAGAGAAATTATCACAGTTGTGTGCGCGCTTTGACCGAGTGATGTTATTACCGACCGAGTCGCGGCATCTTCGCATTGAAGAAGCGGGCGATTATTACCAGGTTTATTATGGACAAGAACAATTTTCATTTTTACGTGATGAAGTAGTTCTTCTACCGATTGCAAATATTAGTATGGAAGAATTGTCTTGGTTCTTACTGCAACAATTTACGAATGAGCAAGCGCAAATGCTTGCGCTGCATGAAATTAAAACGATTACGCTAAAGATTTATTCTGCCCCGGGAATTTGTGCCAGCGCCGTTTGGAATGCAGTTGGCTAAAACTCAGTCCAAATTTGACTTTTAGCTGGGACCTTATGCGGCTTATCGCGCAACTTTTTAATGCGGTTAAATTTATGGAGTTCTCGTTTTTGCGATTCGGATAGATCGGGATTATTTTCATTGAATTTGACTAAAAATTGATCAATTTCGCTCATATAGCCTTTTTTTTGCAAATCAACCTGCAAAAATCTTTTTATCAGTGATGCTATTTTGCCCATTATTTTAGTCATTGTGGTCCTCACGGTTCAATAAATGGCCCAAATTGCCATAATTAAGATGATAATTTATTCTTCATAGGTTGGATAGAGCCCCGGGGCGAAATCCAACTCAATACTTAGAACCGTTGGATTTCGCCCCGGGGGCTCTATCCGACCTAAAACAGTAATTTCTGGAAAACACTATCTCTAGTTTCCGGCTATTAGATCAGGTATTCTCTTTCCTCAAATGAATTAATAACAATATGGGTTCATCGTTGAAATTAACAGAATGTACATCGGCGATCGATAATATATTAATGGATCATGCTGAAAAAATAGAAGCTTGGTTTGCCAATGAATTAAAAGATAATGCATCAACTGTCTATGCATCTTTTGATTTGCGTTACAGTGGTTTCAAACTTGCCGTCATCGACACAAATGTTTTTCCAGGCGGATTCAATAATTTATCAACAAAAGCATATAATGAGGCAGCCACTCAATTCCGCGATTTCTTTCAGCAACGTTTTCCGGCGCAACAGCGATTATTAATTATTCCAGAGAGCCACACACGCAATCAATATTACTTGGCCAATCTGGCGATTTTACGTGAAATTTTAGAGGCTAGCGGTTTACAGGTACGCATTGGTTCATTGTTAACGGAACTGAAGAAGGCTGAAGTCGTACGTGTGCATGGGCATAAAGCATTTACCATTGAGCCATTAAGTTTTGCGAATGGTCGCGCACAACTAGCGGATTTTGATCCAGAGATCATTTTATTAAATAATGATTTAGCCAATGGTATTCCGACACAATTAAATAATCTAACGCAACCCATTGTGCCAACACCGTTTATGGGATGGTGGCAGCGGAAAAAAACCAGTCATTTTTATCATTATAATAAATTGGCATACCAATTGAGTGCAGAGCTTAATTGTGATGCATGGTTTTTGACCCCTTTGTATTCTCAATGTGATGATATTGATTTTAAAAACCGTACTGGCGAAGAGGAATTACAAGAACAGACGCATGCATTGTTAATGCAAATTAAAGAAAAATATAAACATTATGCGATTAGCTTGCCACCTTATGTGGTCATTAAAGCCGATGCAGGAACATATGGCATGGCAGTCATGATCGTAAAAGATGCTGCCGAAATAAAAGCATTCAATCGTAAGCAGCGTCAACAAATGGCGATCACTAAGGGGCAGCGGCCAGTGAATCAAGTCATTTTGCAAGAAGGAATTTATACTATTGAAACCAAAGGCTCACCGCTTTCTGTTGCTGAGCCAGTTATTTATGCAGTCAATTCTGAGATTGTTGGTGGATTCTATCGTATTCATGCTGAGCGTGGGGTAACTGATAATTTAAATAGTCCGGGTATGCATTTTTTACCCATGCTGGATTTCGAACTGAATAAGATAAAAACTCGCGATATGGATAGTCAGCGCTATTATGCATATACAGTAGCCGCACGTTTAGGTTTGCTTGCACTAGCACGTGAAGAGCAAAATCTTAGCTAGGTTCAAAAACAGGAGGTTCAGTTGTCCATTAAAATAGGTATTCTTATGGACGATATTGCGAAGATTAAAGTAGCAAAAGATACTACACTGGCAATGTTATTAGCTGCAGCAAAACGCAAATGGACAATTTATTACTTCGAACAGAATGATTTATTTTTGCGCAATGATCAGGCTTTCGGTATTGCACGCAAATTAACGGTACAGGATAAGTCGCAAAACTGGTTTCATTTTGATGCACCGCAAACCATACCACTTAATGAATTATCGTTGTTCTTGATTCGCAAAGATCCACCATTTGACATGCAATATCTATATACGACTTACATTTTGGAACAAGCAGAACGACAAGGATTATTGGTGTCTAATAAACCGCAAAGTTTACGTGATGCCAATGAAAAAATTTACCTATCTTGGTTTGCTCAATGTTGCCCGCCCACTTTAGTTACAGCAAATATCAGTTTGTTAAGGGAATTTTTACATCATCATGGTGATATGATTGTTAAACCGCTGGACCGTATGGGGGGCCGTGGTATTTTTCGTATTCAACAAGGCGATCCAAATACATCAGTAATTTTTGAAGTCGCTACACAAGATTGTACTGTGCCAATTATGGCTCAGCGTTATTTGCCAGAAATTTCACAAGGTGATAAACGCATTTTGCTTATCGGCGGTAAACCAATTCCTTATGCATTAGCTCGTATTCCACAACCTGGCGAGACACGCGGTAATATTGCGGCTGGTGGACGCGTGATTGGCCAAGCATTAAGTGACCGTGATCGCTTTCTCTGTGAAGCGGTTGGCCCTACCTTATTCACTAAAGGATTATGGTTTGTTGGTTTGGATGTAATCGGAGATTATATTACCGAAATCAATGTGACCAGTCCGACGGGCGTCAGAGAATTAGATAAATTTTTTAATCTTTCCATTGCAGATGAATATTTAGATTTTTTAGTGAAGCAATTGAATTAAATTCAAACGTTAACCGTAGAGATATGCATATGAAAACTATTTTTCACACAAGTTACGTGTGATACCTGAAACTAAATGCAGCGAGCCACCGCTTACTGCTGTCAATAAGACGTTCCAAATGTTGGCATCCAAATTAATTGCATTATGGCCAAGAATGCGGCTAGTCGTATCTATTTGAAAAATATTAGGAATTATCTTGCCCCAACAACTCAAGCCATCATAGAGAATGGGAATACCTTTCGGTGCTTTGGTTGTACCAGAGGAATAGATGATAAAAGCAACTTTCCTTTTTTAGTTTTTCAGCAGGAATGGGTTGTCATTCATTGGGTTGATGTTCAATAAGTTCTTGATCCTCATCGATTTTAAAAGCAAACGCACTAATTTTTGTTCAAACGAACCTTTAGCTAAGGTCTCAGTATTCGTCAGTACAGAACGCGGTTTACAATCGACTATAATGTTGTTTAGTCGGTTTGCGGGTAGGGATGGCTCGAGCGGCAGATAACCGCGCCAACAGCAGAAATAACCTGCATCAGGACAATTTGATCAATGGAGCTTGGTAAATAGACTCCTATAACCTCACCCAGTTGCACGCTGACCTCGGAACGCAGATAATTTGCACAGCGTCGGATACGGATAATGAGCTCAGCATAGATCACAGGCGGTTCATTCTCAAATTGAACAGCAGTATGCTGCGGCTGCTTTCGAGCCCATGATTCAAAGAGCCAATAACACATTGTACGACCTATTTGTTTTTATGTGTTCAGAACATATGTTGGCTTCATTTTTTTTAGATGTTAAAATAATACTGGTTTCATTAAGACGCAAGTCTCCAAATAACCTGAATCTTATAAATATTCTAGAAATACAAGTGATTTTCAGATAGGCTGTTTTAAACCGCAAAACGAAATACAAAGGAATACCACTTGGCAATTAAAAAAGAGGCAATACAGAATCCTTCTTTGCTAAAAGAGTATTTTTACCTTTTTTTACAAAGATGTCGTGATGTATTTTGGATCCGTAGCTCAGATTATAAAGAGCAAATCTATGTCAGCCCAAGTTTTGAAATGGTCTGGGGTGTTCCCCATGACTATCTCTATTCGTACCTTGAAGAGTGGGTAAGCATGCCTGCCGTGATTTTCGCACTTACTGCGCATGTCGACGATGATAATAAAAAATTATTTACGAATTACGGTTTTGATGCTGTTTACCCCAAACCGTTAACATATAATTTAGCAAAAGACTTAATAAATCAATTTGAGAGAGTGACTACTTATTGATGTATTTCTTCTATAGCAATGAAAAGAGAATATTATAAATGGACGATTTTGAAAGTGTTTTTTGGTCATTGCCTGGCTATGTCTATTGGTATGATTGTAAAAAACAATTAATTGGTTGCAATAAAAATTTTCTACATTTATTACAGAAAGATAGTCTTGAAGACATTTATGGATCATCACATCATGATATGCCATGGAAAGAACATGCGCATGAAATTATGGAAGCACAAGATAAAGCGATTGCCACTCAGCAAAATCAAATCGTGACAGTCTTTTTGCCATTGGATGCAAAGCATAAAACAACTTATAAATTTGAAATTAGTCCAATTGTCCATGCTGATGCACCCGCAACCGAAACAGTTGGTGTTATTCGGATTTTTAGTGATGCGTTAGCAACGTCGCATACAGAAACTTCCTCGGTAGTAAATACACAAGCGGCTTCAGAAGAAATTTGTGCTAATAAAGATCATGATTTATTAATACAACATATTCATGATGTTTACTACCAGGTTACTGGGCAGAAACCTGAGCAGAATGAAGATGCCGTGGATATTATTGATCAAGTGCGACATTATTATGAATATATTATTGATCATATGCCCGGACACGTGTTTTGGCTCGATAGAAATTTGCGTTACCGAGGTTCTAATATCTTGCATGCTCGGAATGCTGGTTTTTCTAATCCTAAAGATATAATTGGTAGAACGAATGCGCAAACATCATGGCATGCAGAAGCGAGTAAGCTTGATGCGGCCAATGAAGAAGTTTTACGTACCGGCCAGACAATAATTCTCGAAGAATCCGGAACGAACATTTTTGGTACCACCAATGTTTATTTAACGCATAAAGTACCTTTGCGCGATCGAGCAAATAATTTTATTGGTGTTCTCGGTATTTCATTAGATATTTCTGATCGAAAACAAGCTGAACACGACTTGCAAGAAGCCAAAGAAGAGGCTGAACGCGCGAACGCGGCAAAATCAAAATTTATTTTAAATATGGGCCATGATCTGCGCACACCGTTAATTGGTATTATTGGCCTAAGCGAACTTATTTTACAACGTGAAGATGATGATGAGAAGAAAAATGATTTGCGCATTATTCACAGTTCAGCAGAGAAATTGCTCGATTTATTCCAACAAATTATTGAACTCATTCGTTTAAAAGATAATCAACCAGTTGTACGCAAAGAGTTTTTAATCATGGATGTACTAAATGATGTGCTAACCATGTTGCAACCGCAGTTTAAATTTAAAAATATAAATTTAAGTACAACTGTCGACCCAATACTCAAGAGACCATTTCAAAGTGATATATTGCGTATTCATCGTATCTTGCTTAACTTGATCAGTAATGCTTTAAAATTCACCAAACATGGGAAAATTTCGATTGATGTGTCTTTAGTCGAACAGACAGCCAATCAAATGCAGGTTAAAATATGTGTCACGGATACGGGCATTGGTATTCCTATAGATAAACAAGGTGAAATATTTGATATGTTTACCAAGTTAAGTTCCTCTTTTGAAGGAATTTATAATGGACTTGGTTTGGGTTTATATATCACCAAGCAGTTTGTTGAAGATTTAGGTGGTAAAATATGGGTGCAAAGTGAAGTTGGCGAAGGCACAACTTTTAGCTGCATTTTACCCTTACAATTGATTAACACAATAAGACAAGTCAAAAATGATTCTGAATTATATGATGCCTCTAGCCATGAACAATTAGCAAAGAATATATTAATTATTGAAGATAATTTAATTGCACAACGTATTTTGTATGAAATGTTGTTGCAGTGTGGCTGCAATGTTTCAACTGCCACAACTGGTCAACGTGCTATAGAGATTGCACAGCAAAAGAATTTTGATTTAATCATCACAGATATTGGATTACCTGATATTGATAGTTTTATGGTGACACAAATCATTCGTGCAACAGCAAATCCTAATACACAAACACCCATTGTTGGCTTAACTGCACATTTTGATGCAACCACTCAAGAAAAAGGCGAGCAAGCGGGCATGAATTGTATGTTGGCTAAGCCAATTAAACTGGCAACTTGTAAGCAATTACTCAGTTTAAAGTTTGCAGCAGATGGAGTTTCCTAGCTTGTGAATATTCGCGTTAGGAACAGTGATACTCGATTATTTGCTTGTTGGAACACTAAGTCCCAGTTGAAGCTCGAATGTAGGTGGAGAAGAAGCTGGTCTCTGTGGTTCAGACGTTAAGCGCTTTCTAATCGGTGATCCTGTTGTGGGAAGAAAAGGCTGTTCTCGTTTTGGCGTTGGTGCAATAATTGGCCTTTGTTCAGCTTGTTGCAGACTGCTAGCGTGTTGGTCCGGTTGCGCTGCTTGCAAACGATTCGTTGTATGGCCACCAACAACACCAACTATATTTCTGTTTGCCGTGGGAATAGATTGAAGACATACCTCACGTAATTGCGATAGGACACCATTAATTACGGTTAGCGTTAACTCTGGTGGTATCTCTTTTATAATGGGTTGTAATTCTTCTTGAAGTTTAGGCGCCATCACTTTTATAAGTAACCCGATGATTAATGTCACCTCGACCTGTACGCGAGGTGAAATGGTTGCAGGAGTGGAAGCCGAAGAAGATTTATTTTCCGGTACCTGGGTAGTTGATGGCAGATATAATGCTGGGTATGCCGATGATGATGATGATGCACCACGAGAAGTATATGTCGATACAGGCAATTGTAGTTGAAATGCACTGGCTAGGGATGGCTGTATAGGTGTTTGGTTTTCTAACTCGGCTTCATCGTTTACAAACTGCACCTGATGCCAACGTAATAGATTTGGATTTTTGGGGACGATGAAGTGTTCGCGCGTCACTCTTAATGCTTCAAATATCTCATCATAATATAAAAAATCTTCTTTTTGATGAGTTAAAGTATAGGCCACAAAACCCGCACATTCATAAAGTAAAAATGCCAACGAACAAGCTCGAAATAGACGTTCATGAAAAGCTTTTTTTGTTCTATTATGATCAGCTTGAACAGTGTCGAGCCTTTTCTTTGTGGATGCATCAAAAGCCGCTTTAAAATTTGTATTGCTAAAGTATAGATTAGTGAGCTCTTTTAATGTCGGGGTGAATAAAGGTAAGCTGGTTATATCTTCAAAGCGATCTACTGGATGAGCGCCTTTTATATATTCATTGATAATTGCTTGATTGTTTGTTAGCCAATCGTTGCCAGCCTCATGCGCGTGTAGAGTCATTTCCCCTTCAGCAAGCCCACGAATAAGGTGAAGTTCTGCCATGGTAATATCACCAGAGCCGTGTGCCAATTTGTCTATGTCGCGATCAAAAGCTTGGGGATTAGGGTTTGCTTTACTGAAAAGTTCATTTACCGAGTAAATGATATCATTTAACATAATTACAATATTAACATTATGTAAATATTTTGTTCTAGCTGTCTGTAGAATTGCTTCAAGGTGAGCATTTCGGCAATATTGATTTTTAAGACTACAAGGAACAACAACTTGACTTATATTGCGAAGATTTTTTTCTTGAAATCTTGCGACGAGTGGCAATTTTTTTTCAATCCGTCCTCTTCTCTGGCGTTTGGTATTTACCCCTTCAGTAGTTGCTGCACCCTCATTGCCTGTAACTTTCGGTTCGGTTGTGCCGTGCATATTTTAATCCCCACAAGTTCGTATTATAAGTATAATTATCAATTGATTACCAAAAACCAATAAGTAATTGGCGTCCATGCCTTGTGATTGCAATCTTTTTTTAAAAATTCAAGAGCTGGTTTTTAACATTTTTTTACTAAAGGTTCAATAGTACTTTGTGTATCAGCTAAATTTTTTTCTGGTTCATTTTGTAGCATATTTTATAGCATATGATGAGTAGATACCCGAATTTAAGACAACTCAATATAATATTACTAAAAAATAGCATGCAACCCTCTGTGCTGGAAGGGTGGTCGTGCCTATCTTTCTCTATTTGATTGAAAAATAATGATTATTATTAAATTAAAATTCATTTTTTACTTAGCTTATTCCCTCGATTTATTGTATGGGTTTCGAGTGGACATTTTTTACAAGAATCTATATGGTTATGTAAGATAAATATTCCTAACAGCCGTATAGCGGTTATATAACAAGGAGAGTTTGCAACGTGTTTAGTTTAAACCAATACTTAGAACCTGAAAAACTTTCTAATAACGATACAACGCAACCTGATCTGGATGCCGCTAGGGAATTAGCTCAATTAACTAAACACATTAAGGATGTTTATCGCAATATCACTGGCCAAGAAGCATCACCCCTAAACTCAGCTATAGAAAATGTAAATCAAATTCGTCACCATTACGAAAATATTATTGCCAATCTTCCCGGGCATGTATATTGGCTTGATACCGAGCTACGTTATCGGGGTTCGAATCTATTGCATACTAAAAATGCGGGATTTTCAAATACTGAAGAAATTATTGGTAAAACAAACTTTGAGACATTATGGTGCGCGGAAGCACATATTTTGAACAAAGTGAATAAAGAAGTGATGCAAACGGGTAAAGCAGTCGTTCTTGAAGAATATGAAACAAGTATGTATGGGCCGAAAAAACATTATTTGACGCATAAGGTGCCATTGCGTGACCAAGAAGGAACGATTATTGGTTTATTAGGCATCTCTATGGATATAACCGCTCGTGTCATAGCGGAACAATCCCTAAAAGAAGCAAAAGAAGAATCCGAACAAGCCAATGCTGCGAAGTCAAAATTTATTTTGAATATTGGCCATGATTTGCGTACGCCTCTCGTTGGCATTATCCGCTTAAGTGAACTTCTTTTGCGCGATGAAAAAGATGACAACAAACGAAGTGATATAGGTGTGATCCATGATGCTGCAGAGCGCTTGCTTGATTTGATACAACAAATTATTGAATTGCTCAAATTAAAAGATAAACGGACCATCGCACAAAATAAATTTACCTTGCCTGATATTGTTGATGACGTGTTAACAATGCTGCAAGCACAATTTAAAGTAAAAAATATTAACTTAATTACCAAAATTGCACTGCCGGCCAAAATATCATTTTTAGGTGATGCGATGCGTGTGCATCGTATTTTATTAAACATAATTAGTAATTCGTTAAAGTTTACCAATAAAGGCGCTATTACCATTGATATATCTATCGCCGAGCAAAATTCAGAAGAGATGCAAATTAAATTTTGTATTACCGATACTGGTATTGGTATTGCCATGGATAAACAAGGTGAAATTTTTGATATGTTTACCAAGCTGAGTTCATCATTTGAAGGAATTTATACTGGACTTGGTTTAGGGCTATATCTTACGAAACAGTTTATTGAAGATTTGCATGGCAAAATTTGGGTGGAGAGCGAGGTGGATAAAGGAACAACATTTAGCGTGTTATTACCTTTAAAACCAGTATCGCCATTAATTGAAAATGATAATGAGCCACTGAAGTTTCTTGAACATGAACAAGCCGTCGACGATATTTTAATCATCGAAAATAATATTGTTGGGCAACGTATATTATTTGAAATATTAAAGCAATTTGATTGTCATATCACAACCACCGCTACCGGTGAACAAGCTTATGAAGCAGCACAAACGAAGCGATATGATTTAATTATAATGGATTTAGGGCTTGAAGGTATGGATAGTTTTACGTTAACCAAAACGCTGCGTGGCACGGATAATCTTAATCAGTTTACGCCTATTGTTGGGTTAACCGCTTTTCTTGATCCAGCCACAGAACAGCAGGCATTAAAAAGTGGCATGAATTTAGTGCTGGCGAAACCAATCAAGCTTTCAACGTGCAAGCAATTAATGAATTTAAGTTTTGCTGATTGCCCATTAACTGAATGAAACAGCTGTATTGACGCCCGATTGCTTGAGCGCTGTTGCTGGTGAGGCACTAGAAGAAAGCGCTGCAGGTAGGTGCGCAGGTGCAGGTCCATGCCTTTCTCCAGTAGCCATTCTCATTGGTATGGTAGTAGCACCAGGAGCAAAAAGACTATTCCTATTTTCTGCTAGCGCAGGTTGGCTTGACGATACTGTATGCGTTTGCATGACGCTCACGGCGTTAGCTGAATTTACTGGTTTGGGGGCAACAAGTCCTGGATATCTTTCTGATTCGGGCGGAGGGGCCGGTGTAGATGTATCTATATTTGCCGGAGATGGTGAGGGGAAGTATCCGACAACAGAATCGGAACGGGTTCCCACTATGGCTTCATACCGGCTACTAAATTCTTCTTCAGGTGTTGAGGATGCGCGTCGTGGTTTTAAACTCTTGTCAGAAGATTTTGATGTTTTGTCAGGGGATATTTTACGTTGTACTGCACCGATTAAGCTCATAATCAGTCCTGGAGAGGATCTACCGTCTGATGATTTTTTTCTGACTGGCGGCAAACTGCCAATGGCGCTACCATTTTGTGGTTGCGCTATTTGTGAGCCGGCTTTTTGCTTATCTTTTTTGTGATTACTTTTTATAACTGGATCATCACTTTGTCGTTTTGGCAGTGTTGGTTTATCTTTTTCGTCCACTAGATCGGGGGTTAATGCCTGCGATTCGGAACTGGCTACGCGAACAATAATGCTACGGTTTTCTGACTGTGCTGATTCAGGAGAGGAAAACGTGGCGCATGGAAATAGTTCGGTAAGTGAACGTTGGTCACCCATCATGGTGCCATACTCATTAAAGGCTTGGGCAATGACATCCGCAGCCTCATCTACTGGTAAATCCTTTGTCGTCGTCAGAATGTCGGCGTGGATAGGACCAAGTTTGTCTGTTAATATTGCCATGATGGCTTGTTTTTTAGCCAGCTGTTTACTATTAAGTTCTCTTGTTCCATTATCTGCTTGTGCTGCAGCGTCATGGAGTCTTGTTGTCGAATGACTACTGGCATACGAGCGTTGATGCACCTGACCAGGTGCGGCATCTGCAGCGGGCCGGGGCGAACTTTCAAAGAATTCAATAGCAACCCAATGTAAAAGAGTTGGATGTGCTTGAGCAATGAATCGATCGCGTGTGGCGCGTAATGCTGCAAATATCTCATCCACATAAAGATAATCATGAACTTGATCATGAATAGTAGAAGCGGCAAATGCAGCGCATTCTTCCAACATAAAAGCCAGCGAGCAGGCAAAAAATAATTTATCATTAAATATTTTACCACCTCTTGCTGCGCGCTCTTTTACAGCCTTTAGCCGCTTGGCTATAGATTCATCCACTTCTCGTTTATAGTGGGGGTCACTAAAATATAAATGGGTAATATTGTGCAATATTTGTTTAAATAAAGGCGCTTTATATAATTCGGACCAACGTATTAAAGATGGTTTGTTGGCAGGTGAAATAGGTATTTTTTGTTGATCACAATATTGCTGCCAGACTTTATCAAATAGTGGCAGATGATATTTTTCCCAGGCTTCCCCTGAGCGTTTTACTATTTCGCTGGCCTCACCCTCAGCAAGTTTACGAATATATTCAAGTTCTTTAACCGTGATTGGTGATTCACCAATACAAAATTGCTGAATGGTTGGATCAGCTGAGGTCGATTGCATTAATAGGTCGTATAATTTATTGAAACGATATAATTCATAACTGGCAATAATCTTGATTTCTGTACCCAAAGGATAAGATGTTAGAGCAAATTTTAATAACGACTCAAGATGTGCTTTTTCAGTGAGTGGATTTCCATGACTAACAGCAATGCGAACCTTGTGTTTGTTGCTAGAGGGGTTGATATTCACTTTAGGTACACACGAAAGAGTTGCTTTTTTATCTTTTTTTTTCTTTTTAGCCTGTTCTCTGGGGCTATCATCCTTGTATTCTTTAGCTCTGTGCATTTTTTCTCCTTAAAATGAGTGTTAATTGTTGATGTTTGGCCAAAAACAAACACTTTTTCAAAAAGTAATGTATTTTTTTCATTACACATTCAAAGAGGCCATACTTTTAACATATTTTTTTGCTGGCTACAACAGCTGCCATAGCAAGAAAAACGTTATTAACCGTTTAACCTTTAACCTCAGGTAATTATATTGTTGTCTTAGCTCGCATTTTTTATGAGCAATTCTAAAAATTGTTGTGGTGAAAGGGGTGGTGTTTCGGCAAGTGCTTGGTGATAAATGACGGTGGAAGGAGTTAACCCAGGTAAAGTATTGGCCTCAATGACAATCATTTTATCTGTATTACGGTTATAAAATATATCAATACGGGCATAGTTCTTAATGCCCAACGTTTTGGCAACATTTTCAATTAGTTCTTTAATTTTGGCCAATTGTGCCGCAGAAATAATTTCAGTTGGTGGTGGCGTAATATTTACACCAGTGCCACCTTGGAATTTTTCTTCTAAGCTGAGCACAGCTCCTTCAGCCACAGTAATGCTTGGATTCATGGCGTGATAATTGTCATTGACTTCAATAACACCTACCGTTAATTCTACCCAGCCGCCATTTTGGTGGTGTATCAGTTGATGTTGGTCAATCACAATGGAATCCGTTTCAATATAAGGTTCAAGTAAAAATTCTGTCGTGCTGGTTGGTAACTCAATGATCATGCTCTGATTATTAAATGTATGTGGCGGAATATGCGTTGCCCCTTGGGCCATAAAGCTCGTGTATTGTGTTAATTCAGCGGCGGACTGTAGCAGCACTATTCCGGTGGAACAACCATCACTGCGCGGTTTGATGATAAAGCGATCAAATTTTGTATCTAAGGTTAACTTTTGCCACATATCGGTATAATCAGTTGTGACGGGAAGGCTTGCTTTATTAATTATTAGGGTTTTCTTTGGCAATGAAATAATATCGCTACAGCTAAGCGTACTGATTGCTTCCGCAGTTAAATATTTATCCATACATAAAGACGAGGCTTTCGCTTGTGAACCATTATACGCTAATCCATGTTCGCTAAAATATTGTTGTAAAGTACCATCTTCACCTTCACCACCATGTAGCGCTATAAAAATCAATGCTTGCTGTGTTTTGGCATATTGCACAAAATTTTCTTGAGACATTTTTTGTGGTTGTTGCAATATATTTTCTAGATCAAGCGAGAGGCTTAAGCGAGCATTGATTTTTTGAACTAAATCTTCCGTTTTAGTGGTATGGGCGATGGAAGTTAAACAATTGTCATAGATTTCTTCGACGGTATGGTTCAATGTATAGGGGTAAGGTAATTGCCAAAAATTATTTTCTTTATCTAATAAGAATGGTGTGGGTAAATATTGGCTGGAGGGACGAAGTTTTAGCCATACATTTGTGCCACTCATTAAGGAAACTTGGCGTTCAGCTGTTTTACCACCAAAAATAACGAAAACATTTTTTTTATTTGCTTCGGGCGGCGTAACGGTTACGGGGAAAGAAATTTGATTACGTTCACATGCCCGCTGTAATACATAATGTAACGCTTCTCGATGACTTAACCCTAATAAAGATGCTTGCCTAAATATAAAACTATTTTGTTCTAAACCGGTAATGGGATTAAAATCAGAAAAATAAATTTGACCATTATCATACAACCAGCCATCCAGACGCGCAAAATCACGCATATTAAATAATTTAAATAAACTTTCGGCTTGCTTTTGAATGTTGCTAATGACTTCACTAGAAAAGCGTGGCGGCGTATGATAAATCGTATTGGCTGTAGGTAAATATTTACGGCGATAATCAAAAATGTCATTATTTTCATAACTAATTTCAATTTCGGTTGGTATCAGCGCAACCGGTTCACCTATATGATTTTCAAAGACCAATACAGTGAATTCACGTCCAGTGCAAAAGCGTTCGAGCAATACAAAACGGTCAATATTTTGTTCGAATAAAAATTGCGTTTTTTGATAGGCTTCTTGTGGTGTAGCAACCGAAAACACACCAATGGATGAACCACCCGCTGAAGGTTTAACAATGGCGCGATTTAATTTGTGTTTATGAAAAAAATGTTCGATCGTTTTTTGAGGATTTTCATCTTGTGAAGTCAACAGCTGTGCCGGAACTACGGCATAGCCATTTTCCATCAAAATATCATTGGCACGGTGTTTAAAAAACATTTGCGCGCAAGAAGCTGACCCTGAGCCTACAAATGGAATATCCATTTCTTCAAGTAAACTTTGTAGTTCACCATCTTCACCAAAAGAGCCGTGAATCGCTGGAAAGACAATATCAATTGTTTTTAATAATGCGTGCAATTGCTCATTGGTTAAAGCGGTTGCGGTATGTTGTAATTTAAAATCAAAATCAGCAGGTGTATTTGAATAGAGTTGTGCACTGGATAATTGATAAAAGTTTTTATTAAAGTCCACATAGATGGGCAGCACATTAATTTGTGCAGAAGTTAAATGGTCTAATAAGGAACGTGCAGAATTTAAAGAAATTCCGCGTTCTAGAGAAGGACCACCACAAAAAACGGCCACTGTAAACATAATGTTTCCACCATTGTATTCAAATAGATTACGCTAAAGCTTGTTCTAAATCAGAGATTAAATCAGCTACTGCCTCAATGCCAACTGAAAGCCGGATTAAATTATCTGCTATGCCAAGCTGCAAGCGCTTTTCTTTGGGTATAGAAGCATGCGTCATAATCGCAGGATGTTCAATTAAGCTTTCAACACCACCCAAACTTTCTGCGAGGGTAAACAATTGTGTGCGTTCAAGCATACGCACTGAGGCAGTTTCATCGCCTCGTACCACGGCGCTAATAATACCACCAAAAGCAAACATTTGTTTTTTTGCTAATGCGGCTTGTGGGTGTGAATCAAGTCCGGGATAGTAAACTTTTTCGATTTTAGGATGACGTTCCAACATTTGTGCAATTTGTATGGCATTTTCACAGTGTCGTTGCATGCGTACGTCCAGTGTTTTTAGACCTCTAAGCGCTAAAAAGCTATCGAAAGGGCCGCTGATGGCGCCCACACTATTTTGTAAAAATGCTATTTGTTCTGCCACATCGGCGCGTTTTGTTACCGCAATGCCATTAATCACATCGGAATGACCATTTAAGTATTTGGTTGCTGAATGAACAACGATATCAAAGCCATATTCCAATGGTCGTTGTATATAAGGACTGGCAAAAGTGTTATCTGCAACGGTGAGTATGTTGTGTGCTTTGGCGATTTCTGCGATAGCGGCTAGATCAGCTAATTTAAGTAATGGATTGGTTGGCGTTTCTACCCAAATCATACGTGTTTGTTTGGTAATAGCAGCTTTTAATGCGTTTAAATCACTTAAATCGACAAAGCTAAAATTAAGGCCAGCACTCCGGCTGCGTACTTTGGTGAATAAGCGATAGGTTCCGCCATACAAATCATCCATAGCAATGATATGATCATTCGGATTCAATAATTCAATGATTGTTGCTATGGCTGCCATACCGGAAGCGAAAGCAAATCCTGCGGTGCCACCTTCTAAATCAGCAACACAACGTTCATAGGCCATACGAGTTGGATTTTGCGTGCGCGAATATTCATAGCCCTTATGTTTACCAGGGCTGCTTTGGGCGTAGGTTGATGTGGCATAGATGGGCGTCATCACGGCACCGGTACTGGGATCGGGGGATTGTCCAGCATGAATCACACGT
>CAYSGV010000019.1:0-16313 GCA_964430685.1 uncultured Gammaproteobacteria bacterium | reverse complement strand
GCTAAGGCATATCGGTTTATCGGAACCTACGGCACAACAACTTACGCGCGCAATGAATTTGGCCAAAGAATATGGCAGCTCTATTGCGGCTATTGAAAGTGCTTACTCGATTGCCACCCGTCGTGCTGAAGAAAATGGCGTAAAAGATATTTGTGATCGTGAGCGAATTACATTTTTTGCCTATTCGTCTATTATGCGAGGTTTTACCAATCCAAAATTACAGCAACTTAATGAAGCTGATTTTGCGCTTACCGATGAACAATTTCGTGACAAAGTATTTAGGCTATTAGGTATAAAAGGTAATATTTTTCGCCAGCAGATAGATATGTTTTTACCACCATATATAAAACACAATATACGACAAATTTTGCGTTTTCAACAATATGCCTCTGCCTATCAAATCACACCGGCACAATTAGCACTCGCCTGGGTTCAGCATCAGGGTGTCATTCCAATACCTGGATCTGTGAATTTTGAGCACATGCGTGAAAATAGTCAAGCTGCTAGATTGATGACAAAGTTAGAGCAGACCAATATATTTAATGAACTTGATAAAGACTTTCCCTTTGGGATCTTTCAGGGTGATCCTAATCCGCTGAGTTTATCGGGTATACTTGATGTCAATAGTGCCGAATTAAATATGCTTGCAAATGCGCAAAAGGGTAGTGAGAACTGTGCACAAAGTGCTAAATTGTAGCCAAAAACCGCAACCAAATAAATTACTCGAATTTATTAAGCTTAATCTTCATATCTGATTAAGCCTTTTTCACGTTGTATACGTGAGATAACTGCAATTATCGTTCGACAATTAAATTTCTTTTTCATGTAATTTAGATATTCTTCAACTGTACGTGTTGATAGTTGCAGTTTATAAGCGATTTCCTTTGTCGAGTAGCCTTGTAGTAAATATTCTAAGCATTGTGTCTGTCGATTACTCAATAATATTTTTTCACCAGAAAAATAAATACATAGTTTTTTGCCGCTATTTTGCTGAGGTGATGTTTGCAAAGCTGGTTTCATCAAGGATAATGAGCTAGATTCATTTTGAAATATTTCAAAAATTTGTTTTAGACGTTCATTTGGCTCGATAAGATAGCCATGTTCACAATGTTCATGCCATTGTAGTGGTTCAAGTGCTTCCGCGATACCACAGGTTAAGATTGGCTGATTATTTGAGTCAATTAAGGTGAAAGCGGTATCTTTAATGTGCCTAATATGGCCATCTGGTCTTTGAATGCGATACAATAAACCTTGTGATCCTGGTGTTTCATAGCGTTTTACCATGGCCGGTATAATGAGTTCTTTTTCCTTCGGTATTAATACTTCGCTAAAACTTCTAGGATTTTGATAGAGTGTTTCAGTTTTACGCTGAAATATTTTTTCATAAGAATCAGATACATATAGTTGTTCACGGGTAACCGGTTGTTTTACATACGAAACGATGTTTTCTATATTACTGAGAAAAGAAAACAAAAAATTTAAATATTGTGTATTTAACGTTTGCATGTAGATAAACCTAGCTCATAATCTATTCTTGCGCATTTAGATAAAGAATACAAAATGTTAGCTGCTAATTGAGTAGCGTAGCACTGTCTGTATTTGTAGTAAAAAAGTCCTAGACGCCAGGAATCATGGTAACCCTAAAATAAGAAAATGGAAATACATATTAGCAGTAATCGGAAGCTAGGAGGGCATTTGGCACTATTTTATCCAAGGTAGCCATTTTTTGATAGTCATAGAATGAAGTGAAGTTTTGTTGGGGCAAAAGTGAAATATAGACATAGAAGTTATGACTTCGATTGACGAATTGTACCAAATTCTGTCAACCGAGGTCATGATTGTCATAAGAAAAATGGCGATCGTCTAAAGCACATAAACTATGGTGTTTGATATTCTGTTAAACTTGAAAAGTTTTTGATATTTTTTGCAGATAAGATTCTTTGCCGACGCTTGTGAGCCAATATTATCCTCCTGAACTGGCAATAAGCAACTCTTAGATGACGATTTAATTCATTTGGATTTGTGTAATTTAATGTAATTTGATTATTCATCATTTATCTCCTATATCGATATTAAGCCTTGGTTTTGAATTAAATAATAAGGATGAACTATTATTCAATATCAAAATCACATGAGTAACTGAAAAGACTGTTTGAGATAACGTAATCAATTAGTTCAAACTTGTTTGCGCAAGTAAGTTTGTTTTTGGCACGTTCAAGATAATCCTCAATTGTACGACCAGATAAACCTAATTTTTGTCCTATTGCATTTGCACTCATTCCCCGCGAATAAAAATACACACATTGAAGTTCTCGCCGTGATAATTTTGCGAATGGTGAACTTTTTAATTGTTTATGATTTACAGTAGTCAAACTATAATCTGTTTCGCTTACATTATTGGACAACATATTCAAACCTCTTTAATTGTTTATACCTTAAACAGATAAGAGCTTAGTATTAAATGCTGTTTTGTAATATCCCGTAATTATACGGGAGTGGACATGATAAATATTCATGATTATTCAAAGAGTTGAGTAGGGAT
Organism: uncultured Gammaproteobacteria bacterium; assembly: GCA_964430685.1. Classification (GTDB taxonomy): domain Bacteria; phylum Pseudomonadota; class Gammaproteobacteria; order CAYSGV01; family CAYSGV01; genus CAYSGV01. The sequence continues at coordinate 13,771 of CAYSGV010000019.1, read as the reverse complement.
TTGCATGCTTGGCTTAGAGAAATGCTATGTCGTGCAGCAAGCAGCATATATATGCAAAAAACCAACAGAGACAATCAGCAATATTTTTCTATAAAAAAAAGGACAGCAAACGAGGCTGTCCAAAGAGTATGGGTGCGAAGCGTTAAGCGCTATCAGACGAGTCAATTATATTAAAATCATTGAAACAAAAATGATAAATATTGTGATAATCACTAAAAAAACTAGAAATGATATAATCGATCAATTCAAATTTATTAGCGCAGCCCAGTTTATTTTTCGCGCGTTCTAAATAATCCTCAATCGTGCGTTTCGATAAACCAAGTTCGAGGGCAATGGCATTGGCACTCATTCCACGGGTGCAGTAATACAAACATTGTCGTTCTCGCCGCGATAATTTTGTGAGCGGCGAGTCCTTTAAACTTCCCTGCTTAGTAGGCCTGCTGATGGATGTCAGTGGAAATATTGTCGAAAAGTCTTGATTGGATAATGCCATGTTATACCTCACGTTTTGTTTAATACAATACGTGAAAGCATAGTTTGGATTGGCAAAACGCTAAATCCCGTATTTATACGGGTATTAGGCTAATTTTTTATCGACGAGAGTTAATCTCTGCTAGTATTGATGGGAGGGAAAAGTAATTATATCGTTTCTGTTTAACACAAATGATGAACCGTGTTTGACCGTCGGTATTGGCTAAGCAATTGATACACAACAATGGCCAATTGTTTATCATGCTAAAGCGTACTTTGCTATCAAGCAATTAGCGCTAGCCGAGGTTAAATTTATTGCGAAAAGCCAGCTAAAAAATGATAAAGATGCCAGTATTTACTATTATATTGCAAAATTTATTTTGACATCGTTTTTTTAACCCAGGCGGGTTATTATATTTGTATTTCAATAGTGACTTCTAAAGGAGAAAATAATGCCATTTGCCAATGCAAAAATAAATTTAGAACATCTCAGCCGAGAATTAGGTATGAATGACCTAACTTTTGATGAAAACGGCAGGTGTGCGATATTCATAAATGAAGAAATTTCACTACATATAATCTACGAATCCAGTTCCGACTTGCTTATTTTACTTTTTCCATTGTTAGATGGTTTGCCCAAAAATCCACTGGTGCTGCTGAGCTTGTACGAAAAATTGCTAGAAGCAAGTAGGCCAGGCAACTATGTTACTGGCGGCGGCATTAGCTTGTCACGAGAAACTGAATTAGTTCTACTGCATACGACACTCGATATGGCTAATGCGGTCCCAGATGCCTTGATTAAAATTTTACCGCTTTATTTAAATGCACTGGATAAGTTAATTCCAGAATGTGCTGCAATTTGTGCTAAAGACAACCACTACGAGCACAATGACGTATTCAAAGTGAATATAGGCACAGCTGTTAGAAAAAAAATTATTGCAGGTCGAAAAAAAGCATTGTTGGAGACAAAGTTACGGGAAGCTGACGAATTATTAAAAGGAAATGATTTGAAAAAAGCAATAGCGCTGATTGATGATTTATTTTTCCAATTAACAAATATTAAAGATAGTGAAAGCACGCCAGCTGAATCAGATAATGAAGATAATGCTGAGACTTCCATTTATTATGAAGCTGCGTTACAGCATTTTAATTCTGACGCAAGCCGCTTGCTTGCCGCCAGAGTACATCGTTTGCGTGGTTTGTGGTTAGAACGACGTGAAGATTATGATGAGGCATTAGCAAGCTTTCAAAATGCTTTAACAACAGCGGATAAATACAAGATCACACTAGACAATGAAACAATATTGTGGATTGTTGACTTGTATAATGCTATTGGACGCCAACAGCGATTGCTGGGTAATTTTCGCCGTGCTGTTGTTATGTTTGCAAAAGCGATTAGGCAATTTTCCCAATTGAGCAGTGTTGATCGGTTGATCACATTATATTATTTAAATGAGATTAGTCATGATGAGTTCGCTCAGACAGTGCTTAAAGCTGAAAAAGATTTAGCAGATGAAAAAATAGTCGGCATTGAACATGCAATTGCCCAACAAGTGATTCAGGCGAAAAGCATCAGAACAGCATTGACACCGGCAGAAAATCTGCAAGTCTGCACAGTCATTGCCAGTCGTTATTTTCAAGAACGACAATATGAATGGGCAGTGTACTATTTTAAGAAATTGACTGGGACGCATGTGCCGATGAATATGCCGCAGGACATATTTGTTAAACAAGTGAAAGCTTACGCGTATGTTGGTGATACAAGGAACGCTACACAAGCCTATAAACGATGTATGGCCGAGCAATTTAATGTGCTTGCCTTTGCAGAGTATGTTTTGTTCCTCTATGCCAAAGGCGATTATCTAGATTGCGTCGTTGAATTACAAGATATGCTTGCGCGTCATTCACAAAACAATCAAGAACTTCATTTTAAAGAATCTGACAAAATGCTATTGCCTAAAGACATCAGGCAAGACTTTTTTCAAAATGGAGATTTTACTGTCGATTCAGTATCGTTTGCGTATTATCTATTACTAAGATGCTTTTATAACGAAAATTGTTTTATGTCAAAAGTGCACGGAGATATATATTTTGTCGATTTCGAAAAGCATACGGTCAATTTAAAAGGGAATCTTAGTGGCCATCTTTTGCTTTCTGCAATTATAGCTAGTGTTAATAACGCCCAAAAACAACCTATCAGCAGCAAACAAAATAATCGTACCATTGCAGGCTTGATCACAGAGCATCGAGATACCCTCGAGCAAGGTGCGGATAGGGACCAAGAAAGTACAGTTAGTTCTGTTGCAGCAAGTCAAACGCTTTTTGGAGGCTCTGCCCGAAAAGTTGCAGTACCGAACGTTGTACCAAAAGTATTGGAACACTTGCAAATTCAAATAGAGCACGCAAAAATGATTCTCCGCACTTTACGCGATGATGAAGTGAAGCTTTTACTAAGAAATGCGTTTCAAGCTAAGCAGTTAGCTCATCAACCAGCCAATTACTGTGAAGGGTTAAGGAGCGCACTCACAAAAGTCGCGAAACAGGTTCGAGTATCTTTGACACCAACACAGAGTGATGAAAGAGCGATAGATGATTTACTTAGCCTGTTGTTCAGAAAGAAATTGACCTGTGCAATAATTGCAGAAAATCCCGAAGTACTTAAGACAACGGAATTTGCATTGACGTTTGAACAACTTATAGCGATTGGTGATGTTCAGCTGGATCGTGGTATTGATTCTGCGCAAACACAAGGCGCTGACCCGCAAGCAGCCTATATACCAGCGGCTATATCAATGTCCGGATCGAAACCGTAGCGATATTTCACAGACATATCAGCTGATAAAAAACAAACCAATAACGAACTGGTTTGTTCATGTTTATCTTATTGCCCGTATTTTCGCCAACTGAAGAAATCCAAATCTTACCTTCTTTGTTTATCGAATCATTTGTTCAACAAATAAAATGACCAATGCCCGTACGTCATACGGTTTTTTAATACCTGCAGAAATTTAATATAGCGCAATAAATTGAAATTAATGTGTTGATATTAACAAAACTGAGGTGAACAAAGTATGGATAAATTAAATGAAGTTGCCGTTAGGCATCAGCAATTTGAAAAAGATTATGAGAATTATCGCAAATTACTAAATGCGAATGCAGATAATTACGAATTGCCTGATCGAATCAATCAATTGCTGGTCAGCGATATGGAAGGACAAGGATTTAATCACGCAAAACACATTATGAGTATGGGCGTCGATGTTTTTGCTCTTGTTTCTAGTAAAGACTTAGCGTTGGTACACGATGGCATTGACTATTACTACGCTTATCAAGATCATAAAGGCGCTGTTGAGCTGGCGAATCAACGCAAAGCCATTTCAGCTGATTTAATACACGCCATCGAATCGCTGGGTACACCGGGAAATTATACCCAGGCATTAGCAATGCAAAAGTTGATCTGTAAAATTAATCCGTCATTTTTAGATGCAAGTCATTATGAACAATTTCAAAACCTGTATAAAACAAGTTGTGCTAAAGTAGATTATTATGCGGGAGTTGATACCACGCAAAGATTGGTCAACATTGAACAGGAGCAAGCCAAACTTGTCAGTGGTCAAGAGCAATATTTTTCCTTGGCATGTGAACTTAAAAATTTAAGTGTCAATATTGCACACAAGGTTGATGGCGTTCAGTCAGGGATGGTTACGCCGGCGCATGTGAATGAATTAGTGAAACTCCTCGAAGCACAAGGAGTTGAAGCTTCCGATCAGTTGCAAGTTTTATTAAGTCAAAACGGTGTTGTTTACGCTGAAGTCAAAAAAGTAGTAGCTTATTTAGCTGATGCGCAAAGACAAAAATTGGCGGCAGCAGAACTGCAAAAGCAAGCAGAAAACATCCAAGGTTTGTCTAATGCTTGTCATTTTGTTGGGCAGCTCGCACGCACCATCCAGTCAAAAGAATTGGCAACAGCAGCAATGTTGGCACAAGGTAGTGTGCAAATCTATCAGGCAACCCAACAAATTATTTCAGGTGCAGTGACTGGTTTGGCGTTATTAAATCCAGCGTCGGCAATTTTGATGGTCGGGTTAGGTGTTGTTGGTTTTTTCCGCAAGCAAGATGATCCGAATAAGATTATTTTACGGCAATTACAAAACATTACCAGAATGATCCGCGTTTTACATCGTGATGTCCTTGATCATTTTGCATTAAATAGAGAACAAATCAGTCATTTATTAACCTCTGTTACCACCGCTTTTAGCAATCTAGACAAGTTTCTCAGCGCCTGTGTAGTACGAGGAATTGATGATATCCAAAAAGATTTGTCATTATTGCTGCACATGGTCGAAATTGGTTTTAGAGAATTGATGCTAAATGACCTTGAAGGGTTAACCAGTTATGTAGCCAAGGTAAAAGATGGCGCTATTAAAATAGAGTCAGCCAATAAAGATTATATAACAGAAAAACTTTGTGCGTTAAACGACTATGCCTTGAAGAAATCAAGCAGAGATATTTTTACTGGCGAAATATATGCAACCGTATTGCAAACCAATAATACACAACGATTGGTTGAGATACTGAAAGCAGCACAAGATGAGCATAAGTTACCATACTTAATTGGCTTACTGCAGTCTTATCTCAAAAATCAACTCAAGATTACCAGTTTACAGAGTAAAAATAGTCGAAAAATTGAACAACCCAATATTTGGGCTTTAGCGGTTCATGCCTATCTTGACCTGTGGCAATTGGCGGGTAAAAAAGTTGCATTTGACACAGAGTCAAATTATTTGCGTGATATTCAAAACCAGGCAGAAAATTTACTTGGGTTCTTAACCATTTTGCAGGCTGATGCAGAAATTTACGACAAGCTGTTTGCCAGTATCATACAGTGCACTGCTAGTGTACAAAAAGAAATTACCAATATTGTTCAAAGACACAAACAGACAAAGATAACTGTAGAAAATAGTTTGGCTACCCAATTGGCAACGGTAAAAGACGGATTACCGAGAGAGCCGCTCATTATATTTTCTGTGCCCGAAAAACTACAGAGCAAAGAAAAAGCGCGTAAAATAACCAATAATTTTTTCAGTAAAAATAAATTAATTCCATTTTTACAAGAGAATGGCATTACGATTCCAGCCGAATTCCTGTTGGCAGAAAAACTGGGATTAGGACGATTCGAGTATCGCTATGATGCAGGTGATGGTTTCAGTAAGAAACACCATAGGCACGGTAGTTATAGATTAAAAGCAGGTTGCCGGGCAGGCGTGGAAATTAGTTTTGTTTGCCAAGGTCAAAAAATGGTGCTGTATGCTGCGAATCAGTCGGTAAAGGATGGCGGTGACAATCTCGAAAATTTATACAAACGGTCAATTTTAAAGGCGACAACACGTGTTTACAACAAACAAACTTGTCACGACATGTTGCAGATCATTGGCCAACATTTAGCAGCCAACAAGAAACAATTGAGTCTGGATCTATTAAATGCATTAACACATTCTTCTGCGTATCAAGAATTGTTCAAGTCAAGTTATTTTATGCACGCCATTTGTGCATGTGCCGGCATGCCAAAAGCAATCTTACAGCGTGTGGCTGCCATTTTGCCAACACGAGATTATATCAGTGCACTAGAAGAATACGAACGTTTTGGTCAAGCACAAGTTTTTCCGATGCCTACATTTACGCCGATGGAAACTATAACAGCGTTGCACACTGAATTACGTGCTTTGGTTGGGCAAGCGAAAAATGCCGAATTTAGAGAATGTAATTTTGGTAATAGCATCAGTTCAGAAATTTATGGGGTGTTGTTACATCTAAATGAATTGCAATTGAAACATTCTTTATTGCAAACCGCAACACCTGCACCACGTGCAGCAAGCTCATCATCACCCGATGGGAATAAACAATCAACATTTAGTTACGAGCAGTCAAGAGATGCGTTTTTTTCGCATGATGCACAACGAACAAATGGCCAGCAGCCTAAAAGTGCTGTGGCTCAAGTAAAACGATAAAAGTTTAGCGCAGTATATTGTATAACAAAGTAAGGTAGATATGCACAAGTTAGCCAAATATTTCGGTGTTGATGATGGAAAACCCCTGCCAGGTACAGCGAAAATTTCTGTGCCATTGTCAGCGCCACAAACATTTGTAAGTAAACAAACAATTAGCCAAAAAGAAGTTAAACAAACCAAGACAGTAGAAAACAAAAGTTTATCGGAAGCGGCAACGTTGAAAAAAACGGTGCGCGTAAAAGGTTTAACACTAGAAAAACTGCCCGATTTGCCAACCAAAGGTAATCACAAAGGATTGCTTACATTTGCGCGCACAGATTTGGACACTTTAATCGATATGGCGAAAAGTATAAAACGAAGTAAAGAAATAACGGTTGAGGATATTGATTATGTCATTGATTGCTTTGACTATAGTGGTTATTTTCCATTTGCGACTCGCCGTAGTTTAGCAAAGCAAGCAGTTAAAGTATTGAGCTACATGGCGCAAAGTAAGTGTAGATTAACCAAAGCAGGAATTACTGCATTGGTGAAAGAGTTACGTCTCTATGATAGAAAAACGCTGAGCAATGTGGTCTGTGCGCTTAGTTATGCAGTACTCAATGGCCAAAATCTAACGACAGAAGAAAGTGCTGCATTGGATGATGGTCTAGAGCGATTAATCAGATTAAACCAACAGCTCTATCAACCTGCAATTGTTATTGGTTTGCATGCCATGACAAAGCAGCGCAAAAAGTTGTCTGCAGCACATCTTGAAATTTTAAGAAGATCATTAGCTTATATCGGCAAAGCACAATTTAACGAATTTGCAATTCGCACAGCGAGTAAAAATGGCTTTCACCCTAAAAATCGAATGTCCTGGTTTCGAACACCAAATAAAGAATTGCTATTCATCAAAACACTTTCGCAAAAATCAGGACTGCTGGCATATAAAGAACTTTTGTATGCAGTTCATAGAGCCAACAACGGTGATTTATCTAAGAAAGCAAAAACAATCAGTATATTAAAAAATGCGATTGTTAATGGTCAACGCGATTTGCCCGAAATGAGAAATGCTTTATTGGCATTGGTTGCTGCAGCAGATGAAGCTGATCGAAAAATAAAACAAAATGCAGTGCTGGCTTTACAATATTTGATTGATAGCGAAGGTAAAGAAATCCAACAATACGAAAAGACTAATAGTAGTGAAAAATCGGATAAATTTGAAAATAACTACTTTGTCACTGCATTAAACAATACGTTGGCGGAGCAACGCTTACATGCATTAAATGCAGTCATTCAACATCTTGGCACACGCGGAGAAAATCAGTTGCCAAACGGACAAGCTTGGCACAATTTGTTGGCGACGCTGCATAAAGATGATCAAGATGCGAAGATAAAAGATGCCGCTCATTTGGCGATATTGTTGTTGACCAATGATTTAGACAATCTCAGTGATTGTTTGCTAAAAGAAGCATCTAGTGTCGAGGCGAGTGGTGTATTTAAAAATGCAGCGCGAAACAAATTTGGTTTGTCTAACAAAAGCATTAGCAATTTGGCTCAGGTTGTCATTGGTAATTATCCAATCAAAGCAAAACATCGCAGTATAAAAGCATTATTTTATATAGCAGAAAATAGCCAAGCGATACCGCATGTAACCATGGAAAGTATCATTGACTATGGTTTGCAGAGCACCGATATATACATCTGTAGTAATACTCTAGTCATCATCGGCTACTTGGCAATAATAGACATCAAGACAATTCTCTCAGTAAAGAATATATTTGTCATTTTGTTGGCAGCTTTAAAAGAAAAAGACAAAAGTCAAAATGCAAGTTTTGCCATCAAAAACATCATTGAACATATGCAAGGCACGGACTGTCAAAACAGCGTTAGCGAAATCATTTTAGAAGCCTGTAAAATTTTGAATGATGCAGCACACGATATAGAAACTAGAAAAAATGTAGCACTGGTGATATTGCATGCAATGCATAAAGGATTTCCTCCAGTCACTCAAATACTAAGTGCTCTAGAGCAATTGTTCAAAGAACAAAATAATCACGAGATACGTGAGAAAGCTTTGGAAATATTAAATTGTATCGTCAGCAAAAATACAATTAACTTAAGTGATGAAATCAGCAAAAATTTAATTGAGATACTAAAGACGGGCGATGAAAATAGCAAAGCGTATTCGGCAAGCATTTTGCGCAACTATGTCAAGAAATCATCACGTCCTTTTCCGCCATCATTATTGTCCAGTTTAGCTGAATTGCTAAAAAATGCAGAAGTTAACCAAGATGTGATTGAGATACTAGTCAATATCGGTGAACAAAAGTGGAAGCTGGGCGAAGACGTCTTTGCCAACGTGACGCTGTTGTTGAATGGTGGTGTCGATTATTTACGTGTTCATACCGCAAAATTACTTCAGTTAACTGCAGATCAATCAACGTTTACTGAAAATTTATCGGAAAAAATACAACTTGCGTTTTCAGATCACAATACTGAAGTTGTTGAGCATGCCACAGCTGCGTTTTTAACAGCAATGACTCGACAACATCATCCATGGGTTAATGTTGCTATCCCACAACAGACTTGTGTAAAACTGGCCGAAATTGCCAGCGAATTTAATCACGACACCAGTCTGCGAGTGAATGCGGCGCAGATTTTAATGCATGAAGCGTCACGCAATAAATTGTGCCTTGAAGTACTGGACATACTGAAGAATAACTTGGAAGAATCAGATAACGATTTGCGCATGGCGGTAATTGACACACTCTGTCGACAAACGATTTTTATATCAAAAATAATAAATTCGAATGCTGTAATTAAGAAAATTATGGAAACGGTAGAAAAACTACTTCTGGAGGAAAATGATACAGTATTGTTACAGCATTTTTTGAAGTTGTTGGTTGCGGTGGCGCAAGTAGGTTATGAATTGTCTGAGCCCACATGGGAATTTTTGGCAGATAAATTATTAAATTGCGAAAATAAAACAGTTAGAGATTATGCTTCTAGCATATTAATTAAAACCGATGCGACAATAATGCCTCCATGCGCGAAATCAATTAGAGCATTAGAGCATGCGAGTAATGTAATGGTTGTTACTAAGCAAGAAGATGACCGTCAACAAGCTTTATTGGTTCTAAGTCAGGCAGCGAAAAATGGCCAGCAATTGACTTATAATAATATTCAGACTTTAGAATATATTTTGCATGATAAATCATATTGCATTAACAAAGACGTATTAGCAATATGCCTGGCTGTTGCACACAACAAACAAATATTACCACCTGGTTTAATCAATGAAATATCCCTTGCTGCTGTTGATAATCGGTACAACGATGTAGCACTAGCCACCTTAGCGCAAACAATAAAAAATGGCCAACACATATCCGATGATGTTTTACGTTTATTTGAAGCAAAGATAATATCAGTAGCAGTTGTGCAAGAAGATATTCTCAGTGCTATTGAAATTGCAACATCGCGAGGGAAATCATTAAAGCCTGAGACCACTCGTAAAATTGTAAGTTTATGTAAAAATGAGCAACAGCATTTGCGACATATTGCAGCGAATATAATCAATCACATTATCCGAAACAAACAAGATTGTACGGATGTTATTGTCGAAATCGTTGCCTGTTTGTGTCAGTCAGAAGACGATAATGTTCAAATTCAATTGAGTTCTGCGGTCAAAACATATGTCACTTTACATAAAGATAAATTCAATAACGATCTTTTAAGGCAACTTGCAGCAACATTGCGCAAAACAATAAATATAACGGCAAAAGCCAATATTATGGCAATTTACGATTTGCTGTATGCCGATTTGCCAACAGACATTCGCAATACTGCCGCCGTTAAAAAATTAGAAAGTCAACTCTGTGATGTTAATATCACAACAGCAGAAAAAAGCGTTATATTAAATCTAATAACCAACACTAAAGATTATTGGCAAAAAATTGATGTCTCGATTTTAGCAATGATACTGGCCAATAACATTGTTTCACCTGATCTAATTAATTCAAGCTTGTCTTTGTTGAATAATCTCTATATCGCTGGCCAACAGATCCCTATGTCATTATTGATGAGCGTAATACAACACATCAATAGTATAGCCACAACTGATCAGGCAAAAGTGGTGCTTAGTTCGGCGCTAAAGAGTGGCGCATCTTTACCTGCAGATGAATTAATCAATATTTTGTTAGAGAACAGTGATTCGCATATCCGCTCAAATGTATGGCAGGTTGTAACGTGCTATGCAGAATGGTTTAACCAATTAAATCCTACACTGCAGCGAATCATTCGATTAGAAGAATTGTGCTTGCAGTACAAGACCAGTGGCAACAAGTCTACGCTCATTGGTAAAGAAATCATTAAATTACTTAAATCCAAAACGCCGCTGACATTTGGCAGCGCCGAAACGTTACCGTTTTTGTTTGACGCAGCTGATGAAACAACTTCTGTTGACCTCATCGCCATATTATGTGATCACCTGAAAACAAATCATAAAATGAAGCCGGTTTTACTCGATAAACTGCTCAAGCGGCTTGTGCATAAACTAGCTGATAATAATCATAATGCACCAAAAATCGAATTTATTTGCACACATATCCTGAGTGCTGTTGATTACAATTTGCAACGTTTGCCGAAATTACATGCGCTTCTGGAACAACAAATACTCCTACAGGGCATAACGCCACAACGCATACATATATACAAACTGCTAATGGAAAAAACAGGTTGTGACGCTAGTAGCCAATTCATTGAAGCGTGTATTGCAAAGATACTGAGTAATTCAGAAGAAAAATTAAGTATCCAGCTCATTGAATTGTTGTTCACAATTGTAAAGCGCAATTCCGCCCAAGCAAAGGAGTCGATTAATCATATAAAGAAATTAATACCCCTGATCGTTAATTATTTCCCGGCAATGACGGACGAAGTTTTGAATAAAAGACATCCCGAAAAAACCAAGTTATTGTTGGATGTACAAGTTCCTGGTGAACAAGCGTCAAAAAAGATGCGAGTCATTTGTACACCCATGATTCAGGCAGAGATGTTTGTATTGCTCAACTATCTCTATCGTTTCGATCATGGTGTTTTTAGCAATCTAGAGCAGATCGATTTGGTTTTAAAAAGACGTGTCAGCCATAAACCAAATATTGGTCCATGGCTAATTAGCAAAATTGAATCTCTCGATATTTGCCAAAGAATTAATATATTGTTGACGGTGATTAGGCGCGAACAAAATTCCAATGTATTACTGAAATCGTTAGTTGCCAGTGAGCCCAAACAATATTGTCGCACCATGCTGTGTACTGAGCTGTTAAAACAAACATCAGCAATCGCAGATGATACTTATGATGCACAAGTGGTTTGTTTTTATGAAAATCTAGCCCATTTTGAGCGAGCAAAAAAATATGCTGTTTATAGTGAAGAACGCGACAACGTATTAGAATTATTAATTGAAAAACAAAAAGCCGAAAAATTGTCCTTGCAACAAATAAACATGCTGCTGGTCACGTTAAATTATAGCAGTGAAAACCCGCTGGTGAAGTTGGCCAAAGAAACAGCCATCATTAAGCAAAATTGGTTAAAAAATTATTTATTAACTCTTTTGCCAGAGCAAAGTATCAATCAAACTGATATCGGCCTACTCATCTCATTACTAGACAAATTACAATGGGATGCACGATTAATCAATTTATTATTCGTCAACATTGGTAAATTATCCAACATAGATGAATTAGTGAAATTTTTAACATTCATTCATAAATATGAAGAGGCAAGAAATTACTTTCCAGATTATTTAGTCAGTTTTGAAGCAAAAGCCAATGTTAGCCAGTTTGAAACTTGGTATGCGGCGACAAAAAAACATTTGCTTAAAACGAAATTAACAACCATTTTAGACAATTGTTACTTTAGTCCAAACTCAATCGAAGAAATTGATGATATCGTGCTTTTCAAAAAGAATTTTCAAGATAGACTGCTTAAATTAATTCATCGCGGCTGGTCATTTGAAAAAATATATGATCGTCTTTGCGCCTTAGAGCCATTAATCCATTCAGGAAACTGTTTTCACCTTTATGAAGCCTTTGATCTGGCCTATTGCTACCCCAAAATAACGGAAGAAGAATTTTACAGTCAAGATTTACTTTCCAGCGAAGGAGTGAGCAATTTACATCATGCAGCGATTGCTAAGTGTTTTAACAGCGACAGCTCAGAAAAAGATCTAGCCAGTTTACTTGGTGAAATTAAAGATCTGCAAATTAATAAAGCTAACAATAGCATAACGCAACTTTTTGCTGATAATAAGTTTGTTGAACTCTATGAAAAAATAAACCTGTTGGCAGCATCTGATAAATCATTACCTTTGCTTGGTTATCCAGATAAACCTATAAAGCGTTGGACAAATGCAGACATCAAGCAGTGGGCGTTACTTCAGCAAAATAAAGAGCAAACAAGCGAATATTTAGCCGAAGTTCTGGCTGTCATTCGACGGGCATGTTATCTCCACTGTGGCTATGAACCGAGAACAACGCAATTGCTATCTATTTATACTTTGTTGCAGCATGGTGCTGATAAAGGTCGCCTCGCTCAAATTGCTACTGGAGAAGGGAAATCAGCAATTATTGCAATACTCGCGGTGATACAAGCATTGCAAGGGAAAAAGGTCGACATTGTTACTAGTTCCGCCGTTTTGGCAAAGCGCGATGCTGACTATTATCGTTCCTTTTATGAAATGTTTAATTTAAAGGCGGCAAGTAATGAAGATGATCGATACACTACAGGGCTAAAACGTTGCTATGCTGATGATATACATATTGTCTATGGTGATGCCAGTAATTTTCAATTTGATATTTTAAGACATGAATATAATTTACTGAATACACGTGGCAACCGCGGTAATGAATGCGTCATTGTTGATGAAGTAGATAATTTGCTGATAGATGAAGGCGCCAAAGTAGCCATGTTGGCCAATACCATGCCTGGCATGGATCAATTGGAAGTTTTATTGATCGCACTATGGCAACAATTAGAGCGCTTCCACCAACAATTGTTTAAAACAGAAGATGGTCAACTGTATTATCAAGAAGTTGATCAATCAAACCCACCGAAGACAACTATTTATCAGGTTGATGATTTTAATCAGTTCGCGCAAACAGCTTTAGAAAAATATTTGCTGCATATTACCGATCCAAAAAATGAAACAGCTCATATAAAAATTCCCGCACACCTACAAGAATTTGTTAAGGTACAAACGCCAGATTGGGTGCAGAGTGCTATTGCGGCACGGTATCACTAGCAACGGGGACATC